>JAFWEA010000005.1 GCA_017543005.1 Solobacterium sp.
AGCATCTCCGGTCTGTTCATCACCACCGAGGCTGCTGTTGCGGAAATCCCGCAGCCGGCTCCGGCAGCTGTTCCGCAGATGCCTGAATATTAATCGACAGAAGCACAATTTATGAAAACAAGCCGGTCCTGCGGGGCCGGCTTTGGTATGTTCCGGCGTACTTGTGTGCTATACTGAAACAGAAGTTTTTATCGTGGAGAATTCAATGGATATTTTATACATCGTCATCCCGGCCTATAACGAGTCGGAGACCATCGAGAGTGTCATCAATGACTGGTACCCGGTGGTGGAAAAGCATAACGGGGACGGCAAAAGCCGGCTGGTGATCATCGATGACGGCAGTAAGGACAATACCTATGCCATCATGCAGGAATATGCCAAGGACAGACCTCTGTTCGAACCGCTGACCAAGCCCAACGGCGGCCATGGCGCTACCGTTCTTTACGGCTATAATTATGCCCTGGAAAAGGGGGCGGATTATATCTTCCAGACCGACTCGGACGGGCAGACCCTGCCGGCGGAATTTGAACCGTTCTGGGAGGAAAGAGAAAACTGGGATATGGTCATCGGCTGGCGCAACAACCGGCAGGACGGCTCCTCCAGAGTCTTCGTGACCAAGACCCTCAAGGCGGTCATCAAACTGAAATTCGGCGTCACCGTTACCGATGCCAACACCCCGTACCGGCTGATGAAGGCCCCGGTGCTGAAGAAGTATATCGGTCTGGTACCGGAAAATTTCAATCTTTCAAATGTCGTCATTACCGTGATTCTGACCAAGAAACACTGCAAGGTGAAATACATTCCGATTACGTTCCGGCCCCGGCAGGGCGGAGTCAATTCCATCAATCTGAAGAAGATCTTCAAGATCGGACAGAAAGCACTGTCGGATTTTGCGGAAATCAATAAAATCATCGATCAGGCATAGAAATATGAAAGACTTTGTGAAGAAGCACGGAACAACCTTATTCACATGTCTTTCGTTTTTCTTTCTGCTTTTCATGATGGTCAATCACATCGGCCATTCCGCCCTCTGGTATGACGAGTGGGTGGAATACTACTATTCGCAGGCTGATATCGCCAACGGTGACCTGTACCGGAATATCATCTCGACCTTCCAGCCGCCCTTATACAATCTCCTGATGCATTACTGGCTGAAGATCAATCAGTCCATTCTCTGGTTCCGGCTGTTCAACATCATCCCGGGCATGATCTCCGGAATTGCCCTGTATGACACGGTGCGCCGGCTGACGAAGGATAAGCGTCTGGCCGCGCTGAACGTTGTCCTGCTGGCGGTTTCCTATCAGTGGATCTATTACATTCAGGAAGCGGCAGAGTATGGATTGATGCTGATGTTTGTCTTTCTGACCATGCATGCCTATGTCGTGGGCGGGGAGAAGCACAGCTTTCTGACGACGCTGTACCTGGCGCTGATGAGCGGCGGGGCGGCATACAGTCAGTATGGCTGCGTGTTTGTGGTCGCACCACTGCTGATCATGCACATGGTGCGGATCTTCCGTTCGAAAGACAGGAAACAGATCCGGAATCTGCTGGTTATCTACGGATTGAGTGTCATCCTGCTGGCGGCACCGCTGTATGTGTTCTATGCAAAGATCCAGCTGGGCAACCACCAGATCGGCGGGAAAGATACCCTGCCGGTTGTCTGGTCACCGCAGGATTTCCTGATGAAGCTCGGGGGTCTGTTTGTCTATATCTTTGTGCAGAGTGAACCGCAGGAATCACAGCTGTTCATGATCCTCGGGGCAGTCATTCTGGTGCTGGCCCTGCTGGCCATGATCATAGGACACAGAGAGAAATCTGTGGCAGATCTCTGTCTTTGTCTCAGCATTGCGTATATCCTGCATTATCTGCTGGTTGTTAAGCACATTTATGCCATGGTGCATGTCGGCATGAGTGCCGGCTTCTACTGCCGCTACAGCGTCTTCTGGATCTGTCTGTTTACGGCTGTGATCCCGCTGATCCTGCACGTGCTGCTTAAGGGATTCGGAAAGAATACCGCCGTGGCTGCACTGGCAGTCATTACGCTGGTGACCGGGATCTTCTCGGTGCCGGGCATCTGGCGCAACTGGGAGAAGTCGCATGACAATGATATTGCCTGGACATGGCTGGAGTGGAAGGGCTATGAACAGCCGACGTATCTCTATGGCGTGGCTGAGTACAGCTTTGACTACTTCATCCGGGACAAGGGCATCGAAGCCCCGCAGGTGATCTACAACTGCTGGGAACAGATCGATGTGAACAAGGTGCCGTCGCAGTTCTGGCTCTGGTATGCGGACTATGGCAAGGATCAGGCCATGTCGTTTGATGAGATGTTCGAGGAGTTGGACGAAAAACTGAGTTCCCGAGATTATTCCGCCAACCGGGTCCTGGATTATCCGGGTATGGGGAAACTGATCTATTACTACAAGAGTGAATGACATCGTCTGTTCTGATCGGAACAGCCTGTATGTTAGACTGAAAGAGATAAAGCATGGAATGAGAGGGATACTGGTATGAGCAATATCGCATTGATTACAGCTGCCGGCACCGGTACAAGAACCGGTCAGGATGTGCCGAAACAGTTTCTGAATGTTTATGACAAGCCGATCATCATCTATACCATGGAATGTTTCCAGAG
>JAFWEA010000044.1 GCA_017543005.1 Solobacterium sp.
CCGCGGCAAGGAAACAAAGGAAATGGCCGCCAAGTACCTGAAGAAGAAAGCCAAGCTGAGCAAGCATGAAAAAGAAAAGATGCTGGCCGGCATGGAACAGGAGATGCGCGAAGCCGCAAGACTGCTCGACTTCGAGCGGGCCGCCGAGCTGCGCGATATGATTTTCGAGCTGAAAGCCGAAGACTGAAAAGGAGACTCATCACGAGTCTCCTTTGTTTTACATTTTGATGAAGCCGAGCACGCTGGCCACGGAACTGAGCAGGATGACCGCCAGGAAGGGGATGGCCATGTATTTCAGCACGAACCGGTAAATGCCGCGGCGCTTGAATGCGGAACTGGCCATGACTTCCGCTTCAATCCCGGCCGGGGTAACCACCTTCAGGATGAGCAGGCAGATCAGCATCGCCGCCACCGGCATCATGAGGGAATTGGTCAGGAAGTCAAAGAAATCGAGGAAGTCCATACCGAAGATCCGGACGAAACTCAATACATTGAAGCCCAGGCACGACAGCGCCCCGAGGCCGATCATGACCGCTGCCATAAACAGTGTGCTCTTCGTGCGGCCCCAGTGGAATTCATCCTCAAAGGTGGAGACACAGCTTTCAGTCAAAGCAATGGCACTGGTCAGAGCCGCAAAGAGCACCAGCACGAAGAACAGGATGCCGATCAGCCGGCCGAAGCCCATGCTGAGGAAGATCTTCGGCATGGTCAGAAACATCAGGGAAGGGCCGGAATTCAGCGCTTCCGGACTGCCGCCGGAGAAGGCAAATACAGCCGGAATGATCATCAGCCCGGCCAGGATGGCAATGGCTGTATCGAAGATTTCCACCTGCACGCAGGACTTCTCCATATCGGTATCCTTTTTCATATAGGATCCGAAGGTGATGAGAATGCCCATGGCAATGGAAAGCGAATAAAACATCTGCCCCAGGGCGGCAACCACCGTCATCCAGGTGAAATGCGAGAAATCCGGCACAAGCAGATACTTGACCCCGGCCAGCGCTCCCGGCCGGGTAATCGAATAGCCGGCAATGATGATGCCAAGAATGACCAGCACCGGCATCATGAACTTGGAAACCCGCTCGATGCCCTGTTCAACGCCCATGAAGATGACCGCCAGCACCAGCGCCGCAAAGACCAGGAACCAGAGAATCTGCTGGGAACCGCTGCCGACAAAGCTGTTGAACGTTTCCGTTTCGGCCAGCTGGGCCGTCTCGCCCCGCAGATAAGCGTACAGATACCGGCAGACCCAGCCGCCGATGACCGAATAGTAGGGCACAATCAGCATCGGAATGACGGCATTGAGCCAGCCGCCCAGCCGGTTGATCAGGCCGTTGCCGAACCGGGCAAAGGCGCCGACCGGACTTCTTGCGGTCATCCGGCCAAGCGCGGTTTCCGACATGATCATCGTATAGCCGAAGGTAACGACCAGAATAATATAGACAAGCAGAAACATCCCGCCGCCATGCCGGGCTGCCAGGTACGGGAACCGCCAGATATTGCCGAGCCCGACCGACGCTCCGGCCGCGGAAAGCACATAGCCGAGCTTGCCGGAGAATAAACTGCGCTGTTTCTTGTCACTCATGATGATTACCTCTTTCAGAACATACCCTGACATTTTCGCAGATGTCAGGAAAATAAGCCAGAAGAAAAACTTAATAATAACTTAATCAGCGGAAACAAAGCACTGCAGGGCCTGCCGGAAACCGCGTATCCATGCGGGTAAAGCGGTATTTTATTTGACAGATAACAGTGTACTGACAGCGTGGTTATGCGGTTTCGCACAGTTGCAGAGCCTGTCTGTTTTCTCTATAATCACAATTGTCAGAGGATAGAAATCATGGCAGAAAAAAAGGATTTCATGAGTGAACTCGCCCGGCAGGTTGATGCCAAAAAGAAGGGCGAGGTGGAAAAAATCAATACAGTGGATGACTACGTGCCGAAAAAGCGCAAGGTCATCAGGGAAGAGGAACCGGTTGAGCCGGTCCGCCCGGTACAGCCTGAACCTGCTCCGGCAGAAGCTCCGGCTTCCAAACCGCAGCCGGTGATTGAACCGGAGCCGGAAGAAGTGCCGGAAACACCAAAGGCAAAGCCGGTTTTCATTATGCCGGCCAAGCAGGAAGAACCCATTGAAGATGAAGACGACGAATACGATGACGAAGAAGAGTACGACGGTCCGGCCAGCTTTGCGGAAGAGAAACTGGTCCGCGTCGACAAGCCGAAGCGGCAGCTGAAGCCGGCCGGCATTGCCCTGTTGGCTGTGCTGGCCGCAGCCCTGCTCTTCGGGATCTGGTGGATCTTCATCGCCGCCCATATCCCGATGCCCGATTTTGTCGGTCAGCCGGTCAGCGCGGTTTCCACCTGGGCCAAGCAGAACCAGATGGAAAGCGGCGTGGTCGCCATGGCCCCGGCCGAATACAGCATGGAATATGACAAGGATATTGTCATCCGGCAGAGTGTGAACCCCGGCCGCAAGGTCAAGACAAACACCCCGATCACCATCACCGTATCCAACGGTCCGGATCCGGATGAGGAAATCGAATTCCCGAATATCTATTTCATGACCCAGCAGGAAATCCAGGAGTGGAAAGACGAAAACAAACTGCTGAAATTCAAGCTGACAACCCAGTACAGCAGCACCGTACCGAGCGGGGAAGTCATTTCTTATGAAGTGAAGAACGGCAGTGAGGACATGTTCACCCGCGGCACCACACTGAATGTCATCTGTTCCAAGGGACCGGCTCCGGCCAGCCAGGTAACCGTGGATGATTTCCGCGGCAAGTCCTATGCCGAAGTGGAAACCTGGGCCCGGAACAAGAAGATCCTGCTGGAAAAGCGGGAGACCAACAGCGCCACGGTAGCCGCCGGTAATGTCATTTCCACCGACCGCCAGGCCGGCACAACCATGACCGAAGGGGAAACGTTGATCGTCATCGTTTCCAAGGGCAAGGGCGTGACCCTGCCGAATTTTGTCGGCTATACTGCCGAGCAGATGGAGGCCTGGCAGGCCGGCAAGGGCAACAATGTGACCATCATCTATACCGAGAAGTACGACTGGGCCCTGCAGGGGACGATCATCGGTCAGGATATCCCGGCCGGCACCCTCGTGGATGAAGGCGCTGTAGTGATGTTAACCAGATCCCTGTATATGCCGCTGATGGAAACACATTCCAGAGAGTGGTTGGGCCAGGACTACCTGCAGCTGAAGAAATGGGTTGACGATGTCAACGGCAAGGACAGAAGTGTCAACATTCAGGCCGGTGAATATCTGGGTGCCGCAACATGTTCGAATGAGTTCCCGACCCCGGGCCAGATTATAGAGTATGCCTGCTTCTATGGCACCAGTGATCTGGCGGATGGCTGCGGCAGACCTTTGAACGCCTACTCCAGAATCGGTTATAAGATTTCAACCGGGGCATGCGGGGTTGCTCCGACACCGACTCCGGCGAAGAAAGATGTTGTCATTTCGACAAACAATATTGTGAGCCGGTCAGCCATTCAGGATTTCTGCAATACCTATGGCATGGCCTGCACGTATAAAGAAGAAAGCTCCGGACCTGATGTAACAATTACAGTGAAGGGACAGACCCATTCTACCGGTGAGTCCTTTACCCAGATGATCAAGGAGGGCGAAGCCATTCAGGTTGTCTATAACAAAACTCCGGCAACACCGATACCGTCTGCGTCTCCATCCGCTGATCCGTCACCTTCTCCATCCGCTGATCCATCGCCATCACCAGAGCCGTAATACATACAGGAGGACATGATATGAACTTTTTAGCTCGTGCATGGAGATATATCACCAGAAGACCGACCAAATCGATCCTGCTGATGATCACGTTCTTTGTCATCGGCAACCTGGTCATCCTCGGTCTGGGCATATCCGCGGCGGCAGAGAATGCCAAGATCCTCACCCGGATGAACATGCGGGCGGCGATCAGCTATGAAGTGGATTACGAGAAATTCTATGAGTGGGTCAATACGCTCGAAGATGAGGATGAAATCAACGCGGCATACCGTTCCTATCCAACCGTGGATGAGGAAGCGGCGCTGAAGCTTGCTGAGGATGAACGGGTCAAGGCATTTAACTACAACATTACCAACATGGCTTACTCGCACGGCTTCGACAATGTGCCGGTCGGCAATGAAGAAAACCGGGGCGGCAGCACATATATTGATGAAGAAGGCAACGAACAGGCTTATATCGAACCGAACATTGCCATCAATGCGAACATGTTCCCGAACATGATCGAACTGGCGGAAGAGACCTACACCGTTGTGGAGGGCCGCTTCTATGATCAGAACGATATCGACCAGGCCAGACCCGTCTGCCTGATTACTTCGGAACTGGCTGAGACCAACGGCCTGCGGATCGGCGACACGATTTCCTATACGACCCTGGGGCAGTGGGAAAGAGCTGAACTCGAACAGGCCGGGGCCAGTACGGACGATATCTATCAGGAACTCGAAATCATCGGTATCTTCAACAATGCCAATGAAGTGGATCCCAACTCCGACCGGTTCCAGTGGATGGGGGCGTCGGAA
>JAFWEA010000045.1 GCA_017543005.1 Solobacterium sp.
AATCATGATAAAATTCAATAGGAAGTGAGGATCATAGCCATGTTACGTAAAACAATTATTGCGTCCCTCGCGACAGCCGGCGCCGTAGCCGCTGCCATCGTTGTCAGAAGCCTGCTGAATGACACTCTGAAAAAGGCCGAAGAAGAGGACGAAGAAATCAATTTCATCTCCATCTCGGAAGAAACACCGGACGACAGCGAAGACGAGGAAGAACTCCCGAAGGCCGAGGAACCGGCTCCGGAGATCAAGGAAATCGCTGCCCTGTATCCGTATCTGAAGCCGGAATTCATCGCCGAGCAGTTCGGCCGGAATGATGTCTTCAACCGGGAATATCCGGAAGATACACTGATCACGATTTCTCATAAGGCAAAGTTCGCAGCCGAAGACATCATGAAGGAATTCGGCGGGATTGCCGAAGAGAACGGCTACAGCCTTGACGTGATCGGCGCTGCCGAGTGCATCATCACCAAGAAGATGTTCACCGAGAACGGCAGTATTCTGAGTGACATTTACAATGTGGCCAACCAGGTTGCCTGCCTGAACGGCACCTACGAAGGATACCGCATCGACTGATGAAACACGCCTGATCTTTTACGATCAGGCTTTTTTTTCGGAAATCGGGGTATTCTGTTATATAATGTCAAGCGTTGAGGAACAAAGACATGGCATTGATTGAAGTAAAAGACCTCTGTTTTGCATACGAAGGAGACCATCTGGCCGTTGACCACGTCTCTTTTTCAGTGCCGGAAGGACAGTATGTGACCATCATCGGCCACAACGGTTCCGGCAAGAGCACCGTGGCCAAGCTTCTGGCCGGTCTGCTGGAGAAAAAGAGCGGTTCCATTGTCATTGACGGCCTCGAACTGAACGAAAAGAATCTCCATCAGCTGCGCAGCCGGATCGGCATCGTCTTCCAGAATCCGGACAACCAGTTCATCGGCTCCACGGTCCGTGACGATATTGCATTCGGCCTGGAGAACCACTGTGTGCCGCAGGAACAGATGGATGATATTATCAACGAATTCTCGTCCCGGGTGGGCATGAGCGAATTTCTGGACAAGGAACCGACCCATCTGTCGGGCGGTCAGAAACAGCGGGTCGCCATTGCCGGCGTACTGGCCATGGCCCCGAAAATCCTGATCTTTGACGAAGCGACCTCCATGCTGGATCCGCAGGGCAAGGATGAAATCAAGCGGGTCATCATGGACCTGCACCGCAAGAGCGGCCTGACGATCCTGTCGATCACCCACGATATCGATGAGGTGACTTCAAGTGACAGCGTGCTGGTATTGGCGGATGGCAAGGTGGCTTTGACCGGGACCCCGGCCGAAGTCTTCAGCCAGGAGAAACTGCTGAAGAAGATCCGGCTTGATATCCCGTTCAGCCTGAAGCTGGCGGATGAGCTGAACAAACGCGGAATCAGCGTGAATAAAGAACTGACGATGGAAGGACTGGTGAAGGAACTGTGCCGATTGCATTCGAACATGTAAGTCATATTTACAATGACGGAACGCCATACCGGCACGTGGCCCTGGAAGATGTCAGTCTGGAACTGGCGGAAGGGAAAATCACCGCCATCATCGGTCAGACCGGTTCCGGCAAGAGCACGCTGGTGCAGCATCTCAATGCGCTGCTGCTGCCGTCGGCCGGCAAGGTGAAGATTCTCGACCGGGTCATCGAAGCCGGTACGCAGCCGAAGCAGCTGAAGAGTCTGCGCGGCCAGGTCGGCCTGGTTTTCCAGTTCCCGGAATACCAGCTGTTTGAGGAAACCGTGCTGAAGGATATTGCCTTCGGGCCGAAGAACTTCGGCGTCAGCGAAGAGGAAGCCACCAAGAAAGCCCGGGCGGCCATGGCCATGGTCGGGCTGGATGCAGCCTATGAGGAGCGCTCGCCGCTGGAACTGTCCGGCGGGCAGAAGCGCCGTGTGGCCATTGCCGGTATCCTGGCGATGGATCCGGCCGTGCTGGTGCTGGATGAACCGACAGCCGGTCTGGATCCGCAGGGCACCGAACAGATGATGAGCCTGTTTCACCGGCTGAACCGGGAATCGGGCAAGACGATTTTGATCGTGACCCATGACATGGAACAGGTTTACCGGTATTGTGACGAGGTTGTCGTCATGGAACAGGGGAAGCCGAAGCTGCGGACGGATGTGAAGACATTCTTCCACGATTCTTCTCTCTGTCAGGAAATGAATATCCTGCCGCCGGCCCTGATCCGCATGAAGGACATGCTCAGGGAGAACGGCTTTACGGTCGGTGACGAGATCACTGACGTTGCCGGGCTGGCGAAGGAACTGGCAAGGCAGGTGAAGCGTCATGGGTAATTTTACACTGGGCCGGTATCTGCCGCTTGATTCACCGATTCACCGCATGGATCCCCGGGC
>JAFWEA010000046.1 GCA_017543005.1 Solobacterium sp.
GGATACGGATTGTGCGCGGATTCCGGCAGCGCGCCGCCCTGCAGTTCCTGCACGGCATACGTGGGCAGGGACGCGGTATAGGCATTGGCAAATGAACTCCCGCTGTACGGAACGATATCATCTACCTTGAAGCCGTAATAATTGTTGACGCTGCCGTCTGAACGCCAGTAGAACCACAGATCGGAAGTGGGAAGGTTGACCGATGACGGGAATGTGCCTGTATAGGTCGTGCTGGTCACATAGATCGTCCCGTTCAGACGATAGTAGATCCTGAGGTAGTCCCAGCCGCTCTCTGACCGGGATGAAGGATTGAACTTCACCGTGACCGGGCCGCTTACGCCCTTATCATACGAAGCGGTATACCCATCCGGCAGGTCCTCCTGTACGGTATATTCATATTCTTCGCCGTTTTCATCCCAGACCTCGGCTGTAAACTCATACTTCCAGTCCTTGGAGGCATCCGTCTCTGTCTGCGCGATCTCCGTACCGTTCTGGTACAGGTGCACGGTGATGGATGCCGGGCGGTTTTCCGGTGTATCCCCGGTCCAGATCTTGGTTCCCCGCAGAACCCTGCGTGTATACGTATTGTTGATGTTTACATAGCCTTCTGCCGGTTCGTTACTGGTTTCCGTACCGTTGCTGTAGGTTACCCGGTATCCTTCCGGGACATCCGCTTCCCGGACCGTGTAGACATACTCTTCGTCGTTCTCGTCAAACCGCGGCAGCATGTTAAACGCATATGCCCAGTTGTCCGCGGCGGTCACTGCTTTTTCAGCATAGACCTCCCCGTTCTGCAGCAGTTCCACAGTGATGGATGCCGGCCGGTTTTCCGGACGGTCCATGGCCCATGCCTTCTGCCCGCTGAGTGAAGTCACAACATATTCATTGTTGACCGTAAAGTCCGGTCCGCTGTATTTCCACAGGATATTCTGTTCATTCGGATACGGGCTGTGCTCGGATTCCGGCAGATCGCTGCCCAGTTCCTGCACCGTATAGTTCGGCAGTCCGCTTGCCTGTGATGCACTGGCAAAATACGTGCCGGTATAATCGTCAATGGACGTGATCCTAAACCCGTAATACTGGTTGTCACTGTAACTGGTATGCCAGTAGATCCAGAACTCGGATGTCGGCAGGTTGACGGTTGACGGGAACGTGGCCCCATAGGTGTTTGTACGATACAGCGTACCGTTCTGCCAGTAGTAGAACCGTACGTAATCATACCGGTTTGAATCGGTGCGGGAACGGGAATCGAAGCGGATTGTCACCGGATGATCAGGATCCCTTTCATAATTCTCCCGGTATCCTTCCGGCACATCCTCGACGATGCTGTATTCATATTCCTCGACGTTTTCATCATAAATGTCCACGAGGAACTCATATTTCCAGTTCTTTGCCGCCGTGGTGGTTGTCTCGGCAATTTCCTCGCCGTTGCGGAGAAGATGCACGGTGATGCTGGCCGGACGATCGCTTGACTTGTCTCCGTCCCATCGCTTGACACCCCGCAGTCTCATGCGCTGATACGTATTCACCGCAGTCAGATACCCGGCTTCCGGCTCGGCGGAAACGTGGGTGGCGCCCTTGCCGTCTGTGTAGCTGACCTTATACCCGTCGGGGACTTCCGGTTCATATACGCTGTAGGCAACCAGTGAACCGTCATCGTTGTACTTCCACAGGTCCGTAAAGGTCCATGACCAGTCATTGTCTGCATTCAGGACAGCGCTGCCGGCGCTTTCCCCGTCCGCGAGCAGTTCCACGGTGACCGAAGCAGGCCTGAGATCTTCATAATCACTGTCCCATTCCTTATAGACAGCGACTTCGATCTGCTCGTTCATGGCAACCCGTGTGATGTTGCTCTGGATGCCTTCAATGAACGGAATCACGTTGTCATGTTCATCCAGCGCGTTCCATCTTGCCCAGGATCCGTTGTATGCCTTTTCTGTCTTTGTGTTGACCCCGTCTCCAGCTTCCGGGCTGTGCATCAGGATTTCCACCTGGGTGCTGTAATTCGCGTCCAGGACAGCCGGCTGGCCGTTCCTGTCCAGGAACTCGAACGCGAACGCCCGGATGTCGCCTGTATCCGTCCCGGCGGTATACGGCTGCCAGGAGTCATCCTCTGCCAGCGTTCCCGGGTCTTCCGACGGTGACCAGTACACATTGACGGTCCAGCCCTGGTTTTCCGCAAACGATGTATCCACACCCCGGATTGTGCCCTGCCAGTACGGGCTGCCGTCCGATGCGTGCTTCTTCGACCCGTCCGGGAAATAAGTCACGCCCTCACAGGTGTCATAAATCACCATGTTCGTGACTTTGGACATCCCTGTCCGCATCCGCAGGCGGTAACGGTAATCACTGTCGATGGAAGCGATTGCCTCCGTTGTCGTAAACGCTGTCTGGTCAGTCTCAACCGACTTGGTCAGACCCTGCAGGGAGGCCGAGTCATAGGAAACGCTGACGCTGACATCCCTTTTTGTCATGCGGTCGGTTTTACTGCCGTTCTCATTCAGGTCATACACATCATTGTATGAACCATCCAGGGTGGTAATGTCTCCGGGGATGGTATCCGCATAGACGGAGTTTGTATAGTTCGTGCCGTAATCCTCCAGGGATTCATACGGCAGCGCATAACGGTATTCCACGCCGATCAGCCGCGAACTCCAGATGGTCTGCGTATTGTCCGTGTGGCTGGTGATGTAGAACGGATGCTCCGACAGGTCGACATCCACGGTGATCTTTGTACGGTTTGTGCCGTTCCAGTTTCTCTCCACGGTGACTGTGAGGTTCTCACGGCAGAGATCTTCGAACTCCTCCCAGCGGATTTCATTCAGGTTTTCATCACGGATCGTACTGTAACTGTCCTGATTGATCGGATTAAAGGTGCCGTCGGCCCACCAGCCCATTTCGTCATAGCCCAGTTCCATGCTTGCGGCAATCTCTTCCGGTGTGGACAGCAGTTCCATGCCCTCCGGCAGAAGGTCATAGAACAAGAAACCATGCAGCAGATACGCCTTGTGGGCATTAGTCAGATAATCATCATGATATTCCGGATAATACATACGGCGGTTGCCGTATCCGGCCGCAATCTGGAATCTGCCGGTATAGCGCTTGTTTTCCGCTTCCTGCACAACTGTGCCCAGACGCTGCTTGCGGGCGGTCAGATAAGCCTGGAATTTCGGTACGTCATAGAACTGCCAGTGCACCCTGTCAGTGCCCCGCTGCAGGTAATGGTCATAGGTTTCCTGGTCAAAGGCAGCGATTTCCTGCTGGGTATAATCCGTCGCATAGGAATCGATACCCGGCTCATTGAGCAGCACCATCTCACCGTTGACATCCTTCCAGATTTCCAGGTAGTCAAAATTATGCAGGAAGCCGTCACGGGGGATATCCTGGCGGTGGAATACCGTCGTACAGGTGATGGCATCCCCGGTTGCCGGGGTGAACCCTTCCTGGCAGTCATGCACAACAAACTTGAAGCCGACAACCGCATCCGCTTCGGTAAAGGTCCAGTTTGTTTTCAGACCGTTTCGGAAACTGTCAACCAGTTCATATTCCGTATCCGGTGATCCGGCCCTTCTGACCCACAGCTCACAGTCATACCGGTCGGTCTGGATGACGCTTCCGCTGGTATTGTGCAGCGCTGTCGGGGAATAGCGGATCGTTTCAAAATAGTAATCCTCGTCCGGCACCCGGCTGACATTCCCGTTCAGATCAGTGGAATATAGCAGGTCATCGCCGATTACCATGTCATAGGCAAAGCCCGGATAACGCACCGTCGGCCGCAGGTACCATGTCGCGGTATCGTATTCATAATCATTCAGGATATCCTGATACCGCAGATCCCGCAGATATGTCCTCGTGTAATTATGCCCGTAATGGTAATAATTGCTGTTTGAATACATGTAGACGTATTTGTCCACCCGGAATAAATCACCCTGGTATATAAACTCAAAATTGCTCAGGTCAAGACTGACTTCACCTGTGGCCAGCACCTCCATGTTCGAACGGTCACCATACCTGCCGATCAGGTCTGCGGTATTGGTAATGTGCAGGTTCCCGTTTTCCTCGTTGTAGATTGACTTGGGATAACCGACATAGGCCATAAAGGAACCGTCGCCGGTTTCGAGCACAGGATGTCTGCCGTAGGGTTCGATCCTGTAGGTGATACCGTCTTCTCCCTGTTGACTGTACTGCGGCATCGGATTATGGTTCCGGTCCAGGACAATGCACTCCTCCGGGAATGTATCAGTGATATAGGCCTCATAGGCACCGATCAGCGGGTATGCCGTGGATGGCCCCGGGATTGTGCCGAGGGCCTGCTGGTACCGCTGGACAAGATAGAAATACCACCCGGAGACAGTTCTGATCGAACGCGGGTTCGGGACAAAATCATACTTAACCCAGATATAATCATCAGCGTTTTCGCCGAGCAGTTCCATTGATTCGACGCGGGACGCGTTTTTATTCAAGGTATACTGCGTCCTGGTCCAGGGATGATCATAGAGGCGTTCATAATCAAACGTGATTTCCCCGCTTTCCGCAAGCACCATATTATCTGATGTTTCCTTCATTTCTGCCTGCAGGTCCGCACTCGTGGAATGTGTGCAGCTGTCCACATACAGTTCGTCCATCGGATAGTTGGAATCTGCCCGGTGGGCTTCATCGGAAAATTCACCCATCGGCGTCAGTGTATAGGTCAGGGTGATTGTCCCTTCAAAATTCAGGTTTTCCTCAAAGTCCTTGTCATTGGTAAACTGATATACATCCGCGTTCTTGCCGTTGGCCAGGGTCCAGTCAAAGCCGCTGTGGGTGGCATCGTTGGCAGGTATGTCAACGGTCCAGTTCATGTGTGAACTGTTGGATGTATATGCCGAGCTGTTGCCGGAATTACCCTGCCCGGCCATCAGGTTCGGAATTGTCAACGTCAGATCACCAGGTCCGTAATCTTTATCCGAATTGGTATTGCGGTAGGTTATCTGGACCTTGATTGTCCTGGCCGGCAGAATGTTCACGTGATCAGTCGTCGCGTTCCAGTCGATGTCGGTCAGTGCGGTATGTCCGTTATCCACACTGGAATCAAAGAAGACGATATCGAGGCTCCAGTTATTGTCTTCGGCCCGCACATCTTCCTGCGTGTCCCCGTCCGCTTCTGTCTGCGCGGGTTCCGTGTCTTCGTTTTCAGTCTCCGACGCGTTTTCTGTTCCCCCGGTCAGGTCCGATTCAGCAGAAACACGCGCGGCTTCTTCCGGTTCTCCGGATACGGCCGGATCTGCCGGCTGTGCCGGTTCAGTCACTTCATCTTCCTGTGCATTTCCGTTTTCTTCTGTCAGTGCAGGTTCCGTATCTTCATCAGCGGGCGCAGGACTGCTTTCTGTCCCTGCGGATAACGCCGGTTCTGCCGACGGTTCCGTTCCTGGCGCTTCATCCTCCTGCGCAAAGGCTGTATGCTGTACAGGCTGTGACATGGCCAGCAGTCCGCTGAGCAGTAAAACTGTGATTTTTCGGATGGTTTTCATATTGGTGTGCCTCCGTGATCATATCCGCCGTCAGGCAGCACGTCGGATATCTGTGCAATCCTGAATCAGGACTGCAAAACCGGCCTGAGTTCAGCTGTCCTGCAATATTAAAACAGGAACCGGATTGTTCTGCCCAAGTCTATAAGAAAAACTTTATATCTTTAGTTTATCATTGTTGTGTATTTAAATATTTTTTTATTTATGCTTTTTTATAAAAATAATTTATTCTTTGAATCGTGCCTGCCGGCAGAACAGCAGTAACGCATATGGGACAGCAAAAAAACAGACTCCGTTCCTGCCGGACGGAGTCTGTCTTTGCGTGAGTTCTGATTGCGTATGTTTACAGATGCAGCACGCGTTCCTTGATTTCCTGGGTACGTCCCTGGTTCCAGAACTGGGTGCCGATGTAGCCGCAGGTGCGTCTTGCGACGTTCATCTTGTCCTGGTCGGTGTTGCCGCAGTTCGGGCACTTCCAGATCAGTTTGCCGGTTTCATCCTCGACAATCTGGATTTCCCCGTCATAGCCGCAGACCTGGCAGTAGTCGCTCTTGGTGTTGAGCTCGGCATACATGATTGTCTTGTAGATATGCTTCATCAGGGCCAGGACAGCCGGAATGTTGTTCTGCATGTTCGGCACTTCCACGTAGGAGATCGCACCGCCCGGGGACAGCTGCTGGAACTGTGCTTCCTTGGTCAGCTTGTCGAAGGCATTGATCTCTTCGGTGACGTGGATGTGATAGGAGTTGGTGATGTAGTTCTTGTCGGTGACATGCGGGATGATGCCGAAGCGTTCCTGCAGGCACTTGGCGAACTTGTATGTGGTGGACTCGATCGGGGTGCCGTAGACACTGTAATCGATGTTTTCGGCTTTCTTCCACTCCGTGCAGGCATCATTCAGGGCCTGCATGACTGCCAGGCCGAACTTCTTGCCTTCCTCGGAGGTATGGCTGACGCCCATCATGCGGTACACGCACTCAGCGAGACCTGCATAGCCCAGGGAAATCGTGGAGTAGCCGTTGTACAGCAGCGGGTCAATGACTTCACCCTTGTCGAGACGCGCAATGGCGCCGTTCTGCCACAGGATCGGGGCAACATCACTCGGGGTGCCGAGCAGGTGTTCGTGCCGGATCCGCAGGGCCTTGTGGCAGAGCTCGAGACGTTCGTTCATGATTTCCCAGAACCTGTCCATGTCGCCGTCGCTGGAGCAGGCCACATCGACCAGGTTGATGGTGACAACGCCCTGGTTGAACCGGCCGTAGTACTTGTGCACGCCCGGCTTGTAGTTCAGGGCCTTTTCCGGATTGCCGAAGGTACCGGTATCGGTAAAGCGGTCCGGGGTCAGGAAGGAACGGCAGCCCATGCAGCCGTAGACATCGCCCTTGAGTTCCCGCATCATCTTGGCGGAAATGTAGTCCGGAACCATGCGCTTGGCCGTGCAGGCCGCAGCCAGCCTGGTCAGTTCATAGTATCTGCTGTCTTCATGGATGTTGTCTTCGTCCAGGACATAGATCAGCTTCGGGAAGGCCGGAGTGATCCAGACACCCTTTTCGTTCTTGACGCCCTGCATTCTCTGCCGCAGCATCTCCTCGATGCACATGGCAAGGTCTTCCCGGGTCTGGCCGTCTTCGACTTCATCCAGATACATGTATACGGTCACAAACGGAGCCTGGCCGTTGGTTGTCATCAGGGTGATGATCTGGTACTGGATCGTCTGGATACCGGCTCTGACTTCATCCTTCAGACGCTTTTCGGCAATCTTGTTGATCTTTTCGTTATCGATCTCCACACCCGCGTCAGCCATCTCTTCAGCCACCAGTTTTCTGAGTCTCTGCCGGCTGACATCGACAAACGGTGCCAGGTGGGACAGGGTTACAGTCTGACCGCCGTACTGGTTGGAAGCGACCTGGGCAATGATCTGGGTGGCAATGTTGCAGGCAGTTGCGAAACTGTGCGGCTTCTCGATCTTTGTTTCGCTGATGACCGTGCCGTTCTGCAGCATGTCTTCCAGGTTGATCAGGCAGCAGTTGTACATCGGCTGGGCGAAGTAGTCCGCATCATGGAAATGAATGATTCCCTTCTCGTGGGCATCGATGATGTCCTGCGGCAACAGGAATCTTCTGGTGATGTCCTTGGATACTTCACCGGCCATGTAGTCACGCTGGGTGCTGTTGACCTTCGGGTTCTTGTTGGAATTCTCCTGGTTGGCCTCTTCGTTCTGGCGGCCGATCAGGCTCAGAATCTGCTTGTCGGTTGTGTTGGCCTTGCGGACCAGGGCTCTTTCATACCGGTAGGTAATGTAGTTGTGGGCCAGCTGGTAGGCATCCTGGGCCATGATCTCATGTTCGACCATATCCTGGATCTCTTCCACGGACAGGGCCCGCTTCACCTTCTCGCAGCGGCTGACCACATTGGCTGTGATTTCCTTTATCTTTTCTTCCGTAATCCGGGCTGTCTCAATTGTTGCAGTATTGGCTTTTCTTACGGCGTTTTCGATTTTTTCGGCGTCAAATAAAACTTCTTCACCGCTTCTCTTGATTACTCTCATACTTTTTCCC
>JAFWEA010000047.1 GCA_017543005.1 Solobacterium sp.
CCCCAGAAAACCGTATCTTCAAAGCGATACCAGCCGTCTTTGACTTCCTTGATCTTTGTGGTGCAGGTGACCCTGCGGAAATCGTCATAGTTGTGTGACATGGTTTCCCCCTTATTCTGTTACAAGCTCTTTGATCAGAGCACCGTCGATATTGCCGCCGCTGATGATCAGGGCGATATGATGACCGCCGATGCGCTCGGCATGGTCCATGACCGCGGCCACGGTGGTGCAGCTGCCGCCTTCGGCAATCTGTCTTTCATTGAGAATCATATGTTTCACTGCCTGCCGGATGGTTGTTTCCTTGACCTCGATGATGTCATCGAGCAGATCCCCGAGCAGTTCATAGCTCAGCTTGCCGACCCCGCCGACCAGGGCATCGCAGACCGTGTCGCCGGTGACCGGGTATTCTTCATAAAAGACATGTTCATGCAGGCTGGCAATCATGGCCGGGCAGGCTTCCGTCTGCACGCCGATGATGCGGATGTCCGGCTTCAGGGCCTTGGCTGCCACGGCGATGCCGGTGATCAGGCCGCCTCCGCCGATCGGGCAGACAATCGTGTCGATGTCCGGGTTCTGGGCCAGTATTTCCAGGGAAATGGTGCCCTGGCCGGCATAGATCAGCGGGTCATCGTAATAGGCGTCGATAAAGGTCAGCCCGTGTTCGGCAATATAGGCCATGCCCAGCCGGTGGGCTTCATCATAATCCCTGCCCATGCGCAGGACCGTGCCGCCGTAGAAGCGGATGCGGTCGGTCTTGGCCGCCGGGGTGTTTTCCGGCACGATAATCACGGCTGTTTCAATGCCGAGCAGTCTTGCGGCGTAGGCCACGGCCGAACCGTGATTGCCCGAGGAGACGGTGGCGACACCTTTTTCCTTCGCCGCCGCCGTGAGGGTGGTCATCCTGCTCAAAGCGCCGCGGATCTTGAAACTGCGGACGGTCTGCAGACTTTCCAGCTTGAAATAATAATGCCGGTCCTCACTGCCTAAATACAGTGATTCCTCCAGCGGAGTACGGTAAATGCTGTCGCTGATGCGCCGGTATGCGGCCTGAATCTCATCAATGGTCAGTACGGTATGCATGTCTGCCTCCATATTTTTAAAGGTTTATCTAATTATAAAGCAGGGCCTTAATAAAGTCTTAAATGATTCCCGGCTTTTTTCTTAATGGTGTATTTTTTAGAATAGAGTCAGCAGGAGGGATACTATGGCAACTGTACTGATCGTGGATGATGAAAAAGATATTGTTTCGGCTTTGAAGATCTATCTCAGACCGGAAGGGTATGACCTGCTCGAAGCGTATACGGGTCTGGAAGCACTGGAGATCGTAAAGAATCAGCCGGTGGACCTGGTGCTGATGGACATCATGATGCCGGGCATGGACGGCATGCAGGCGACCAGTCTGCTCAGGGAGATCTCGAATATCCCGGTGATCCTGCTGACTGCCAAGAGTGAAGATACGGACAAAATCATGGGTCTGAACATCGGCGCGGATGACTACATCACCAAGCCGTTCAATCCGGCCGAGGTGGTGGCCAGGGTGCGCTCGCAGCTGCGCCGGTACATGCGCCTGGGCGGGCAGCCCGTCACCCCGGGAAAGCTGGTGATCGGCGGGATTGTGCTGGATGACGCCGCCAAGAGCGTCACCGTGGACGATGTGCCGATCAGCCTGACGCCGATGGAATTTGGCATCCTGAAGCTGCTCATGGAACAGCCGGGCCAGGTCTTCTCCTCCGAAGAAATCTACCGCCGGGTGTGGAAGGATACACCGCTCGGCAGTGAAGGCACGGTGGCGGTGCATATCCGCCATCTGCGTGAAAAAATCGAAATCAATCCGTCCGAGCCCAGATATATCAAGGTCGTCTGGGGCCAGGGCTATAAAGTGGAGGCCGTCAATGAAAAATAAAGAGACAATCAGAGAAAAACTCTGGGCGAAAATACTGGGAGTCCTGGTGCTGTGTGTGACCGGGACCATCATCACCGGCAGCGCCGCCGGGCTCATCTATCTGGCCTCGCAGGGCGGATTCAACGCCGCATCGTACTACGAGACGGATGATGTCCGGGCCCAGGCAAGCTATCTTGCGTACAGTGCCCTGGAAAACTATGTCTACAATCCGGAATCGATGGATGAAGCATATGGCAAGGACACGCAGAACGCCTGGATTACGATCGAACGGCAGAACCCCGACGGTGTCACGTCCTATGAGCGGGTCTGGTCCAACGACAAGATCGGCACGGCCGGCTACCAGTACAAGATGGAACAGATGTACCGGTTTACGGAAGAGGACTGCGAGAATCACGGCTGGCAGTTCTACAGTGATGTCAATTCCCTGATGGCTGCGATGCAGGAAGAGACGGAAGTGCCGATGGTGAAGGAAAACTTCCGGGTCAGTGTCGCGGTTATGGATCCGATTACGGTCAAAGACGCGTATTTCTATGATCATTACAATATCTTCAACCTGTTCCGGCCGCTGCAGGATACCATGGTCCGTCTGATTGCGATGACGGCTGTATTCTTCGCGGCAGCCCTGGTGTTCATGCTGAGTAGCGCCGGACATGTCAGCGGCATTGAAGGCATTCATGAGACATTTATCGATACCATGCCGTATGAAGTGCTGTTCTTCCTGTGTTCCTGTGTGATTGCGGTCTGCGCGGCGCTGTTTGCGACCACGGTGGATTCGTCACTGATGCTGCGGGCAGAAACACTGCCGTACGGGGTCGGTGTGATGATCGGCATCCTGATGGTGTCGGCGCTGTTCTTCCTGCTGTTCCTGATGTCAACGGCTGTCCGGCTGAAGACCCGGCATTTCTGGAAGAACACCCTCATCAGCAGGTGCTTCGGCTGGCTGCAGATCCTGTGGTATCGTC
>JAFWEA010000048.1 GCA_017543005.1 Solobacterium sp.
AGAAAAGCACGGCATCAAGGAAGCCAACATCGGCGACATCCTCGGTTAATTATCCGAACGACGTAAGTTATTCTCCCGAATACAAAACAGAAACCCCACTGATTACGGAGCAGCGGGGTTTTCTGTATACCGGCAAAAAAAAATAAAGGGACAGATGACTGTCCCTTTCAGGATAAAGCGAATATTACTTTCTGACAGCGCCGCTCTTGACTGCTGCTTCGGCAACTGCCTTGGCAACCGCCGGTGCGACTCTCTCGTCAAACAGCGAAACGATGATGTTCTCAGCGTTGAGCTCTTCATCCGGAATCAGACCGGCAATGGCATACGCTGCGGCAATCTTCATATCATAGTTGATATCTCTTGCCTGGGCGTCCAGAGCCCCGCGGAAGATGCCCGGGAAGGCCAGCACGTTGTTGATCTGGTTCGGCATATCACTGCGGCCGGTACCCATGACGGCAACCCCGGCAGCCTTGGCTTCGTCATACATGATTTCCGGAACCGGATTGGCCATTGCGAAGACGATCGGATCCTTGGCCATGCCCTTGATCATATCCGGCTTCAGCACACCCGGCACGGAGACACCGACGAAGACATCGGCCCCTTCCAGCGCTTCCTTCAGACCGCCGCGCTTGCCGGTCAGGTTGGTGATTTCGCACAGGTCCTTCTTGTGATCCTTGATGCCCTGCTCGCGTTCCTTGTACAGAATGCCGAATTCATCGACAGCGATGATATCCTTGACACCCAGATTGAGCATCATCTTGATGATGGCAGTGCCGGCAGCGCCAGGACCGTTCAGAACGACTCTGATATCTTCCATCTTCTTGCCGACAACTTTAAGCGCGTTAATCAGGGCGGCAGAAACGACAACGGCTGTACCGTGCTGGTCATCGTGGAAGACCGGGATATCCATTTCCTTTTCCAGCCGGGCTTCGATTTCAAAGCAACGCGGCGAGGAAATGTCTTCCAGGTTGATGCCGCCGAAAGTAGGGCCAAGCAGTTTGACGGTGCGGATGATTTCTTCCGTATCCTGGGTATCCAGGCAGATCGGGAAGGCGTCGACATCACCGAATTCCTTGAACAGAATGGACTTGCCTTCCATAACCGGCATGGCGGCTTCCGGACCGATGTTGCCAAGGCCCAGAACGGCAGAACCGTCAGAAACGACAGCGACCAGATTGCCCTTGGCTGTGTACTTGTAGACCAGACTCTTGTCCTTGTGAATTTCTACGCACGGGGCTCCGACACCCGGTGTATAGGCGGTGCTGAGCTGATCTCTGGTCTTGACTTCGACCTTTGATTTAATTGAGACTTTGCCTTTGTTGGCGGCGTGCATTTCAAGTGCTGCTTTGTTGTAATCCATCTTTTTTCCTCCTGAATGTATACTGTTGATGAATTTTATTTTTTTCTCTAAGATTTAAGTGACAGAGAGGACAGAATCATGCGTCTGACACAGCTGCAGTATTTTATCCGGGTGGCCGAACTCGGCAGCATCAATGCGGCTTCGCGGGACCTTCATGTGACCCAGCCGGCCATTTCGACGGCCGTCCGGAGTCTGGAAGAAGAACTCGGCGTGCATCTTTTCAGCCGTTCGCATCAGCGGATGGAACTGACGGATGCCGGCCTGCTGTTTTACGGCCGGGTCCGTGACGCACTGCGGATCCTGGACGATGCCAGAGACGAACTGCTTGGTTACTCAGCCGGGCAGGAGACGATCCGCTTCGGCATTCCGCCGATGATCGGACTCATGTATGTTCCGGCCATCATCCAGAAGTTCAATCTGGATCACCCCGAAATACATGTGAAACTGACGGAAGCCAATACCAGGGAACTGAGTCAGATGCTCAACAGTCGGGAACTGGACTTCGCGCTGATGATCGGCCAGAGTCCGTACAGTACCGGGTTTGAGCGGAAGACCCTACTGTTTACCCGCTACAGTTTCTATGTCGGACAGGACAATCCGCTCAGCCGGGCGGATATGGTCATGCTGGATCAGCTGGCGGAAGTGCCGCTGATTCTGTTTGATACAGGACTGTTCCTGAACCGCTACATTTCGCAGGCCTATGAGAACCGGGCGAAGCGTCCGACCGTAGCCTTTGCGAGCAGCCAGATCAATTCCGTAAAGAAGTATGTTCAGCAGTCTTCCGGCGGGACATTCCTGATCCGGGAATGCGTGCAGCCGGATGATGAGCTGACAGAAGTGGCAACCGAGATCACGCCGGAAATATCAATTATTGCGGCATGGCTGAAAGGCACATCTCTCAGTTCATCGGCCAGGATGTTGCTGCGTTTCCTGCAGAAACAGTATCCTGAAAGCACTTCCAATTAAACTATACTGTAAGCGCACACATTATGGAACAGTAATAAAAACAATGTTTCCTATTAGATATAAATAATATTTAATAGAAAGAAAATGCTGTATAAAACAGCATTTTCTTTCTTGGATACGATTGATCAGCCAACGTAGCCGATGGATGCCAGGAAGGCGACCATGACACAGGAGATCACAGACAGGATTCCCATCAGCGGGGCAGCGTACTTGAACCACTGGTCATAGCTGACATCCGCAAGACCCAGGGCACCGACCAGCGGTCCGGACATCGGAGTCAGAGTGTTGGTGATGGAGTCACCATACTGGTAAGCAAGAGAGACAACCTGACGGGACAGACCCAGAACGTCGCCGATCGGGATCAGAACCGGGAACATAACCGCCATCTTGGAAGTACGGGACGGAATGAACAGGTTG
>JAFWEA010000049.1 GCA_017543005.1 Solobacterium sp.
ACGGCAGCTGACGGCAGCCGGAAAGAGTGCCGGCTGAATCTGCGGGTCCTGCCGCTGAGCCTGCCGGAAGAGAAGCCCTATTCGGTGAATCTCTGGCAATATCCGTACGCTTCGCTGCAGTACTATGATCAGCTGCAGGGTCAGGAACCGTTTTCGGCCGATCACATCCGGGAATTGAAAAGAGAACTGGAGCTGTACCGGGAAACCGGCGGTGATGCCGTCACGGTGACGGTGGTGCCGGAGCCCTGGGGTCATCAGACCCATTTTGATACACCGTCCATGGTGGTCTGGCACCGGCATGATGACGGTTATTACAGCTTTGATTTTTCCCGGCTGGAACAGTGGATCAGACTGTGCGAGGAATGCGGCATCAGCGGGCGGATTGACACCTATTCGCCGCTGCCCTGGGATGGGGCTGTCACGGTGGTTCATGATGACCAGACGGAAGAGCGGCTGTTCCTGACCCCGGGCACCTACAACTGGCGCTCAGCCTGGGAAGCGTTCCTTTATGCCTACATGGATGTTCTGGAGAAGAACGGCTGGTTCGATAAAACCTATATCTGTCTGGACGAGCGCGATGTGGAGGCAGCCGCAGCCGTGATGAATCTGGTGTCCGAAGTAAGAAACAGCAGCGGCCAGTCGTTTCGTGTCAGTGTCGCCGTCAACCGGTGGGAAGATGTATCCCTTTACGATCAGGCCGATGATATTTCCATTTCCCTGACAATTATCCCGCAGGACCCAGCAGCATTGCAGGAAGTGCTGAGCCGGCGCAGCGGCAGCGGCCGGACAACGACGCTGTACAACTGCACGGCCACTTATCCGAGTGCCTTTACCTACAGTGAACCGGATGAGACGCTGTGGATGTTTGACTATCTGAGCACCAATGGTTTTACCGGTTATCTGCGCTGGGCCCTGGATGCGTGGAATGACAACCCGTATGCGGATATGCGGGACCGCAATTTTGAAGCCGGTGATTCCTTTATGATCTACCCGGACCGCAAGGACGCAGCTGATCCGGTGCCGCTGAAGAGCCTGCGCACCGAGATGATCATTGCCGGAAGACAGCGGGCCGAAAAGCTGAAGATCCTCACGGATCGTTATCCGCAGCTGCGGCAGGAAATCGGCACGATTTACCGGGCCCGCGGACAGATCAACAACTGGGGAGCCATGACCGGAACCGAGGCAGGGGCAGCCGCTGTGACAGAAGAAGTCATGCGGGTGGAGGCACTGATCGGGCAGTACGAAGAGATGCTGGCCAGTCCGTGGAAATGCATAACAAAAGGCCGGCGTCATCTGCCGGCCTGAGGTGAATCAATTTCTCAGAACTGTTTCAGCACTGCGATGAGCATGTCTGCCGAGTGGCGGGCTGCCGCGGATTCAAAGGCGATATAGTCCATGAGATCCGAGCCGTCGGCCTTGTCGGAAATGGCTCTGACGATGACAAAGGGCACATTGTTGATCCAGGCTGTCTGGGCAATGGCGCTGCCTTCCATCTCGCAGCAGTCGGCGTGGAAGGTATCACGGATCCACTGCTTTCTGGCCGCATCGCTGATGAACTGGTCACCGCTGGCCACCCGGCCTTCGAGCATATTGATGTCAGGCGCTGCCTGCCGTATGGCGGCAGCGAGTTTTTTTCTGAGATCTTCATCGGCCGGGAAGGATGCGGTGCCCAGCTGCGATACTTCGCCCGGCTGATAGCCGAATACCGTGGTGTCAAAATCGTGGTGGACAACATCCGTCGAGACAACGAAGTCACCGATATTGAGCACATTGTTCAAAGAGCCGGCAATGCCGGAATTGATGATATGGGTTACGCCGAAGTGATCAATCAGGATCTGGGCGCAGATGGCGGCGTTCACCTTGCCGATGCCGCTCTGAACTGCCACGACTTCCGTATTTCCGATCGAACCTTCGGTAAATTCCATCCGGGCAACTGTTTTCGTGCCGGTAATCATCATTTCATTTTTAAGGGCCGCAATTTCATCATGCATGGCCCCGATCAATCCGATTTTCATGAGTATGCCTCCTTATTCCGCGTCTATTCTAGCATAAAGAAAACCTGCATGAACGCATGCAGGTCAATGTCAGTGGTCGGAATAATGGGATTCGAACCCATGACCTCTTGAACCCCATTCAAGTGCGCTACCAAGCTGCGCTATATTCCGGCATTCAGGACACAGATATTCTACCACGAGTCGTGTTTTTTTTCACGGTAAGGTTAACAGAAGGGCAGGACAGCCGTTATAATGATTACTGTCCGGAGGAATGATCATGGCAGTACAGCAGCAGAAGGTACCGAACAGGTCGGCAGATCTGTTTGCGGAATCAGAAGAGCAGGAGACATCCGCGGACCGCAAAACCGCGGAGAAAACAAAAAAGAAGAGTTCCTGGAAGAAGGTTTTACTGTCGGTTCTGACAGTGGCAGTTGCCTATACCGGCCTGCAGTTCTATAACAAGACAGCCCTGTTTGTGGATAAATCTACGGCTCCGGAAGGATATCTGCCGATTGAGGATTTCCTGCTGGTGGATGAGAACATGGAACCGACCGACAGTCTGAACAGCCTGTTCTTTGAAGACCAGTGGATCTACCGGGATTATTCGGACTACAGTGATGCCCGTTCCACCACCTTCGGGCTGGCGCCGGGTGCCTCCTGGCAGGAGTTTGTGGAACTTTACGGGGATTATACGGCCTATTCGATTCATATTGAACCGGTGGAGTCAATTCCTTATTCCCTGCGCGACAGTGAATACTACGAGTCACATTATCTGGAGTATGTGAAGGTCTCGGATTTTGACCGGGATTATATCCAGTCCGGGCTGGTAAATCTGAAGGACAACAGTGTCTATGTCACGTTCCATGCCTCGGTCTGGGGCAACAAGATTGCCTACAGCGAGCAGGAATATGACGAACTGGTAGACCGTCATTACAGCAGCATGTGGCCGGACGGCAGTATTGTCGATCCCCAGCTGCAGCGCTATGATCTGGAATTTGATTTCTATCCGGCCAGCCGTTACGGGTATGAGGACCAGCCGGACGGCACCCTCGAGTATATCAGCACATACCACTACGCATACTGAAAATGAAAACAGGCCTTGGCCTGTTCAGTTTGTTGACAAAGTGGTCTTACCCGTAAGGGAAGGCCACTTTTTCTATGCTTTGCAGATAAGATCTTATATGCGGATGCCTAAAAATGACCAAAAGACCCCGAAAAACAAAGAAACAGGTCAGCTGACCCATTTCC
>JAFWEA010000050.1 GCA_017543005.1 Solobacterium sp.
CAGGGCCTGGCCATGGCGGATATGCTGATGGAACATGCCGATGAATTCATCGTGACCGAGTTTTCCATGTATCGGGCCGATACGGCGGAACATCTGGCCGAACATGGCGGGCTGGTCATCAGTGACTGGCACGAAGCCATCCGGACAGCCGTCCGCAGGGCCGGTCAGAACGGTAGTGTGCTGATCTGCGGCTCCCTGTATTTCATCAGCGATGTCCGCGGCTGGCTGGAACAGAATCCCGGGCTTTTTACGGAAAAACAGGAAAATACAGGATGCGAAGAATCCCGAGCAGCATTATAATGATCCTAAAGGATCATTTTTTACTAGGGGGGTGCCCAAAATGAGCAATAATATGGTCGCTATGATTCTCGCCGGCGGGCGAGGAACCAGGCTGCTGGATTTGACTGCGAAAGTCGCTAAACCGGCAGTCCGTTTTGGCGGAAAGTACAGGATTATCGACTTCCCGCTCAGCAATTGTGCCAATTCAGACATTTCAACAGTCGGCGTGCTGACCCAGTATGAGTCGGTGCTGCTGAATTCTTATGTTTCCAGAGATCACTACTGGGGTCTGAATACCAATGACGGCGGTGTTTTCGTCCTGCCGCCGCGGGAAAAAGCTTCCTCAGATTTTAATGTCTATAAGGGAACGGCAGATGCCATCACCCAGAACATTGATTTCCTCGATAATCTGAATCCGGAATATGTTCTGGTCCTGTCCGGAGACCATATCTACAAGATGGACTACGGCAAGATGCTGGATTATCACAAGGAACACAACGCCGATATCACCATCGCGGTTCTGGAAGTCACACTGCAGGAAGCCAGCCGGTTCGGCATCATGAACACGGACGAAAACAACCGGGTTTATGAGTTTGAGGAAAAACCGGCCAAACCGAAGAGCCGCCTGGCCAGCATGGGTATTTACATTTTCACATACAAGACACTGCGCAAGTACTTGATAGCTGATGCGAAACTCAAGGATTCCAGCCATGACTTCGGCAAGGATATCATCCCGGCTTATCTGCGGGACAAGAAGTGCCTGATGGCCTATCCGTTCAAGGGTTACTGGAAAGACGTCGGAACCGTTGATTCCCTGTGGGAAGCCAACATGGAACTGCTGCGGGAGGATTCCCCGTTGGATCTGAGTGATCCGAACTGGAAGATCTATACAGAAAACACGAACTCCCTGCCGCAGTATATCGGCGAGGAAGCCACGGTGTGCAACTGCTTCATCCCGCAGGGCAGCGTGGTGCTCGGCAATCTCCGCAACAGCGTGATCGGAACCCGGGTCAGAATTGAAGAAAATGCGGTTCTGGATAACTGTGTGGTGATGGCCGGGGCAGTGATCGGGGCCGGGGCAAAGGTGACCCGCTGCCTGATTGCAGAGAATGTCCATGTCAAGCCGGGCGCCGTCCTCGGTGACAAGAACAGTGAGCATATCACTTTGATTACCGATAAGAATGCGGGAGGTGAAAAATAATGAAAGCACTGGGAATTGTTAATTTTGAAGACAGCACTGCCTCGATTGACGGGCTGGGTGATTTCCGTCCGGTACCGGCAATTTCCTTCATGGGCAGATACCGGATCATCGATTTCATTCTGAGTAATTTCACCAATAGCGGGATTGATCATGTCCAGGTATACTGCAAGGAAAAGCCGCGGAATCTGATCGAACATCTGGGCTCAGGCTCCTATTACAACATCAACTCCAAGCGCGGCAGCCTGCAGATCCTCTATGGTGAAAAGCCGTTCTCGTCACCGGTCTATAACAATGACGTAGCCAACTTCCTGCTGAACATGCAGTATATCGAAGCGGACCCGAATCCGTATGTGATCCTGGCCCCGAGTTATTTTGTGTATTCCCTGGACTTCAATGATGTCCTGGATGAGCATATCAGCAGCGGCGCTGACGTTACCGTCCTGTATACCGCTACCCGGGATGCCAAGTCCAAGTTCCTCGGCTGCGATGTCCTGACGGTGGACAAGGACAAGCGGATTACCGCGTTCGGCAAGAACCACGGCAATTTCAAGACCCGCAACATCTCCATGGAAGCATATGTCATGACCAAGAAGATGTTCATCTCCCTGTGCAACAAGGCGGCGGATGCGTCTTCCCTGTACTGGTTCAAGGATATTCTGGCGGATCTCTGCGGGACAATGAACTTCCGCGGCTACAATGTGCATACACCGGTTATCTGCCTGAACTCACTGGAAGAATACTACCAGGCCAGCATGCGCCTGCGGGACTACGATGCGGCCGGCGACCTGTTCCGCCCGGAATGGCCGATTTATACCCAGACCAACGACTCCTGCCCGACCCGGATTGCGGAAACCGCAGTCGTACGGGAGAGCGCAATCGCTGACGGCTGTGTCATCAAGGGCACGGTGGACGGCTGCATCCTCGGCCGTAATGTAACGGTCAAGGAGGGCGCGGTTGTCCGCGACAGCATCATTCTGGCCAATGTCGTCATCGGTGAGGATACCCATCTGGATCACGCCATCGTTGATAAATATGCGACCGTGGAGCGGGTGCGCCGGCTGGAAGGCACGGATGCAGAGCCGATCTACGTCCGCAGAAGAGACAGAATCTGAGGCCTGCCATGAGCAGAAAGATTCTGTTTGCGGCCGGAGAAGGCCTTCCGTATATCAAGACCGGCGGTCTGGCAGACGTCATCGGCAGCCTGCCGAAGGTCCTGGCCAGCCATGGCAATGATGTACGTATTGTCCTGCCGCTTTATCAGGGAATCATCGACCGTCACTACAGCGAACTGGAACGGCTCGGCCGGATCCGGGTACAGTCGGGCTGGCTGATCAATCAGCCGGCAACCATCTACCAGGCGGTGACGGAAGGCGTTACTTACTACTTCATCGAGCATCAGGGTTACTTTGAACGCAAAGCCCTGTACGGATATGTGGATGACGGCGAGCGGTTTGCCTTCTATCAGCGGGCGCTGCTCGATATGCTGGGCTTTCTGGACTGGTGGCCGGACATCATTCACAGCAATGACTGGCAGAGCGGCATGATCCCGCTGCTTTGTCATGTATGCTTCGGCGGCGATGAACGCTACCAGCGCATCAAGCATGTCTTTACGATTCACAACCTGGCCTTCCAGGGCAATTTCGGCCTGGAGATGCTGCCGAGCTGCCTGGGTCTGGACTACTACTACTTTGACAACGGCTCAACCCGTTTTGACAACGGCATCAGTTTCCTGAAGACGGCCCTGGTCTATGCCGACAAGATTTCGACGGTATCCCCGACCTATTCTTCGGAAATCCTGACCAGCCAGTACGGTGAGCGGATGGACGAGATCCTGCGCTACAGACGGGATGACCTGTGGGGCATTGTCAACGGTATCGATACCAAGGAATGGGATCCGCAGACCGACCGGCGCCTGGCGAAGAACTACGGTCCGAAGTCCTGGAAGACCGGCAAGGCAGCCAACAAGGCGGCCCTGCAGAAGGAACTCGGTCTGGAGATCCTGCCGGATACCTGCCTGATCGGCATGGTGTCGAGACTGACGGAACAGAAGGGTGTCTATCTGATTTCGCAGAAGATCCGGGAGATCATGTCCGCCAATGTGCAGCTTGTGATCCTGGGTACAGGTGAGGAAGCTGCTGAAAGTGCCTTCCGCTGGATGGAAAACGAATACAAGGGCAGAGCGGTTTACTACCAGGGTTACAACGAAGACCTGGCGCACCGCATCTATGCCGGTGCTGATCTGTTCCTGATGCCGTCGCTGTATGAACCGTGCGGGATCAGCCAGATGGTTTCGATGCGTTACGGCACCCTGCCGCTGGTCCGTGAAACAGGCGGCCTGCGGGATACGGTCAGCCCGTTCAACCAGTATACGGGGTCCGGCAACGGATTTAGTTTTTATGCCGCCAATGCGGACGATATGGTTTATACTATTAACTATGCGCTGAAGCAGTATTATGAGAATCCGGAAGGCTGGGATGCACTGGTTGCCAGTGCTTTCGCCACGGATGTTTCATGGGAAAAGAGCGCATTGCTTTATGAGCAGCTGTATGATCAGATGCTCGGACGCTGAAAAAAGATACAGGAGGCGATTATTATGGCTAAACGTACAATCAGGGAACTTGATGTCCAGGGTAAGCGGGTCATTGTCCGTGTGGACTTCAACGTTCCTCACAAAGGCACAACAGTAACGGATGACAACCGTATCCGGGCTGCTCTGCCGACCATCAACTATCTGACCGAACATGGCGCAAAGGTGATCCTGCTGAGCCACCTCGGAAAGATCAAGACAGACGAAGACAAACTGAAGAATGACATGGCAATTGTTGTGAAACCGCTGAAGGCTCTGCAGAGTGCGCCGGTTCATTTCTCCGCCGTTACCCGCGGGGAAGAACTGGAAAAGGCCGTGGCTGAACTGAAGGACGGCGAAATCCTGCTGGTTCAGAACACCCGTTATGAACCGGGTGAATCAAAGAACGATCCGGAACTGGCCAAGTACTGGGCCGGTCTGGGTGATCTGTTCGTTGAAGACGCATTCGGTTCTGTTCACCGGGCTCACGCCAGCACAGTCGGCATTCCGGAACTGCTGCCGAATGCCTGCGGTTTCCTGATTGAAAAGGAACTGAAGTACCTGGGTCAGGCACTGGACGATCCGAAGCGGCCGTTTGTGGCAGTTCTCGGAGGTGCCAAGGTTTCCGACAAGATCGGTGTCATTGAAAACCTGCTGAAGATCGCGGACAAGATCATTGTCGGCGGCGGCATGGCATATACATTCTATAAGGCACAGGGTTACGGCATCGGCACATCCCTGCTGGAAGAAGACAAGGTTGAAATTGCGAAGGAATTCCTGGCCAAGGCTGAAGGCAAGCTGATCCTGCCGGTGGATACCGTTGTTGCAAATGCATTTGACGACCCGACCGAAGTAAAGACAGTTGCCAGCAATGAGATTCCGGACGGCTTCATGGGTCTGGATATCGGTCCGAAGTCCGTTGAACTGTTTGAGAAGGAACTGGCCGGTGCGAAGACTGTATTCTGGAACGGCCCGATGGGTGTCTTCGAGAAGGAACAGTTTGCGGTCGGCACCATCGGTGTCTGCAAGGCCATTGCCGGTCTGGAAGACTGCACATCAATCATCGGCGGCGGTGACTCCGCTTCGGCTGCTAAGAACCTCGGCTATGCCGACAAGTTCACCCACATCTCCACAGGCGGAGGCGCATCTCTGGAATATATGGAAGGAAAACAGCTGCCTGGCATTGCTGTTCTGAGTGAGAAGTAATATGAGCAGAAAACCAATCATTGTCGGCAACTGGAAGATGAATAAGCTGCAGAAGGATGCCGTCGAGTTCATGCAGGGTGTGGAAGCACACCTGACCGGTGAGGAAGCAGCCGATTTCGGCATTGCGGCTCCGTTCACCTGTCTGAATGCCTGCGTGGCAAACGCGAAGCACCTGATCGTTGCGGCGGAAAACTGCAACGCCAAGGACAGCGGTGCCTATACCGGTGAAGTCAGTGTTCCGATGCTGGAAGAAATCGGTATTACCTACTGCATTATCGGTCATTCCGAAAGAAGAACTTACTATGCCGAAACAAATGAGGCATGCGCTGCCAAGGCCAAGCGGCTGTTTGCGGCAAATATCGTCCCGATTCTGTGCATCGGTGAAACCGAAGCACAGTATGATGCCGGCGAAACAGCAGCCGTCCTGAAGGAAGAACTGAAGGGTTCCCTGGAAGGCCTGAGCGCAGATGAAGTCGCCCGCATGGTCATTGCCTATGAACCGATCTGGGCGATCGGCACCGGCAAGTCCGCTGACCAGACCATTGCGCAGGACTGCTGTGCCCTGGTCAGAAAGACAGTCGAAGAACTGTATGACGCGGATACAGCTGCCAAGGTCCGTATCCAGTACGGCGGCAGCGTCAAACCGACCAACATCAAAGAATACATGGCATGCGCCGATATTGACGGTGCACTGATCGGCGGAGCCTCCCTGAAGGTGGATTCCTTCCTGGAGATCATCGATGCCGTTCGCTGAATAACAGGAGGAGAAAGAAAATGCCTTATATTGTAAGTGTGTACGCCAGAGAAGTACTCGATTCCCGCGGCAATCCGACCGTGGAGTGCGAAGTCGCAACCGAATCCGGTGCCTGGGGCCGGGCTATTGTCCCGTCCGGAGCATCCACCGGTGAAAGAGAAGCGCTCGAACTGCGTGACGGCGACAAGAAGCGCTACGGCGGCAAGGGAACCCTGAAGGCTGTCAAGAACGTCAATGAAAAGATCGCCCCGAAGCTGATCGGCATGGACGTCACAGAACAGACAGCCATCGATAAGATCATGATCGATCTGGATGGTACACCGTTCAAGTCCAAGCTGGGTGCCAACGCCACCCTGGCTGTTTCCCTGGCCTGCGCAAGAGCTGCTGCTGACTACTATGGCCAGCCGCTGTACAAGTACCTCGGCGGTGCCAACGCCAAGGTCCTGCCGGCCCCGATGATGAACGTCCTCAACGGCGGCAAGCACGCTGACTCCACCGTTGACCTGCAGGAATACATGATCATGCCGGTCGGCGCAAAGAACTTCCACGAAGCTCTGCGGATGGGTGCGGAAACATTCCATGCCCTGAAGAAGATCCTGAAGGCTGCCGGCTATGAAACCAACGTCGGTGATGAAGGCGGCTACGCTCCGTCCTGCACAAAGGGCAACGAAGAACCGCTCGAACTGATCGTCGAAGCCATCAAGGCTGCCGGTTACAAGCCGGGTGAAGACATCTGCATCTGCCTCGACGCAGCTGCCAGTGAACTGTACAACGCCAAGACAAAGAAGTATGAGCTGTCCCGTTCCGGCATGGGTGTCAAGACAACCAAGCAGATGATCGACATGTACGAAGACTGGTGCAACAAGTATCCGATCATCTCCATCGAAGATGGTCTGGGTGAAAACGACTGGGATGGCTGGAAGAAGCTGACAGAACGTCTGGGTTCCAGAATCCAGCTGGTCGGTGATGACCTGTTCGTTACCAACACAGAATTCCTGAAGAAGGGTATTGAACTCGGCATTGCCAACTCCATTCTGATCAAGGTCAACCAGATCGGTACACTGACCGAAACCCTGGATGCGATTGAAATGGCCAAGCAGGCCGGCTACACAGCTGTTGTCTCCCACCGTTCCGGTGAAAGCGAAGACACAACCATCGCTGACCTGGTTGTCGCGGTCAACGCCGGCCAGATCAAGACCGGTTCCGCCAGCCGTACAGACCGTATTGCCAAGTACAACCAGCTGCTGAGAATTGAGGAAGAACTCGATACAGTCGCTGAATACCGCGGCAAGGCCGGCTTCTACAACGTCAAGCTGTAAGCGAATGAAAAGATCATCTGCGGATGATCTTTTTCTTATGGCATGGTAAACTGACAGGGAATACAGGAGGAAATGCATATGAACAGTATTCAGCTGAAAGACAGACTCTGGTGGGTCGGAATCGAAGATTTCGATCTGAAAGTATTTGATATTATCATGACCACGGAATATGGCACCAGCTACAATTCCTACATCCTCAAGGGCAGCGAGAAGACCGCGCTGTTTGAAACCGAAAAGTCGAAATTCTTTGATGAGTATCTGGCCAGAATCGAGGAAGTTGCGCCGCTGGCTGACATCGACTACATCATCATGAACCATACCGAGCCGGATCACGCCGACGGCATCGGCCTGCTGCTGGAAAAGAACCCGGAGATCACGGTCGTCGGTACCGCCGCAGCCGTAAACAACCTCAAACAGATCATCAACCGGACGGACTTCAAGGCCAAGACCGTCAGGGACAAGGAGACCCTGTCGCTGGGTGACATCACGCTGGAATTCCATGCGCTGCCGAACCTGCACTGGCCGGATACCATGTGGACCTATGCCAAGGAAATCAAGACCCTGTTCCCGTGTGATTCGTTCGGGGCTCACTTTGCGACAGAAGAGGTACTGCGCTCGAAGGTAACAGACGAAGAAGGCTACTGGAAGGCCGCCAAGTACTACTATGACTGCATTATGGGGCCGTTCTCCAGACCATTTGTCAGAAACGGCCTGCTCCGGCTGAAGGATCTTGATGTTGACATGATCTGCACGGGTCACGGCCCGGTGCTGGACAGCCATATCGATGAGATCATCGCCAAGACGGATGAATGGTCAGCGGCCCGCCCATTTGCCAGACCGACAGTTGTCATTCCGTATGTGACAGCTTACGGGTATACGGAAATGATCGCCAAGGCCATTGCGGAAGGCCTGGTGGAGAGCGCGGACGGCAATATGGATGTCCTGCTGCACAACATGCAGGAGGATGATCCGGCCGTTGTCATTGATGAAATCAACCGCGCCGACGG
>JAFWEA010000051.1 GCA_017543005.1 Solobacterium sp.
CTCCAGAAACCCGTACAGGGCAGAGGCATACATGATCGTGGCTGATGACAGCGAACGGGAATGGGGAACCCAGGACTGGGAAAAGAAGTCGGCGGAATACAGAGAAAAGGGCTTCACACCGATTTCCATGAAGAATGACTTCGCGGTCATTTATCCGGAAGGCATTGTCAAGGCGGAATACCAGTATCTGCCGACGGAGTAATGATGCCGCTTTCTGATGCGGTCATGAATGAGCAGTTTCAGCAGAGGCACAGCATGGAAAAGAAAAGGAAGAGACAATCCGTCATGGCAGTCCCCGTTGTCTGCTTTTGGATTATCCTGGTCGCATACCTGCTGACAGCAGCCGGCTGTGCCGCAGAAAAAAGGGAGGATACAGTGATGATCAACGAAAACGGCATCAACACGGTAAAAATGGATGAAAAGGAAATGAGATGGTTCCGCTTCGGCAATGAGACCGGGCCGAAAGTGGTGATCCTGCCGGGCATCTCATTAAAAAGTGTCATGGGCTCAAAGGATGCCGTGATCGGTGCGTATGCCCTTCTTGCGCAGGACTATGACGTTTATCTGCTGGACCGGATCAGCGTATTCCCGGAAGGCTATGACATTAACGGCATGGCTGAGGATACCCTGCGGGCAGTCAAAGCCATCGGTCTTTCCGAGGTCAATATCATGGGTGTGTCGCAGGGCGGCATGATTGCCATGACAATGGCCCTCAAGGATCCGGAAACGGTGCACTCACTGATGCTGTGCAGCACGACATCACGGATTGAAAATCCTGCGGCCATGGAAGCCTGGAAGAAGGCTGCGGCAGAAAGAAACGCCCCGGCCATGATGGCTGCCTTCGGCGAATATGTGTACACGCCGTCATTCTATGAACAGTACAAGGATCTGATCATTGCCTCGGGTGAAGGTGCCAGTGAGCAGGAGTATGCGAACTTCATCATTTCGCTGGATGGAACCAAGACATTTGACATCTATGATCAGCTGAAAGACATTCAGTGCCCGGCCCTGGTGATCGGTGCATCGGAAGACCGGGTTGTCGGGGTGCAGGCTTCCTATGATATGGCTGCACAGCTGCAGTGTGAAAGCTTCATCTATGAAGGCTACGGACACGCCGCCTATGATGAAGCCCCGGATTATCTGACCCATATCAAGGCCTTCCTGGATCAGGTGGCGAAGTAACTGCCGTTAAACAATTCATAAAACAAAAAATCTTCTTGTCACAGCCATATGGACTTGTGGAAGAAGATTTTTTTATCAGAAGAACACTTTGATGTGCTCAAGCTTCATGACTGTCGGAATAGTACTTGTCCTTGTCCAGCAGTCCTTCCTGGCTGGCTACGATCAGGGAACCGACCATGTCACAGACCGCATTGTTCGCGGTTCTGAGCAGACCGGCAATGACTTCGACGCCAAGCACCATGGAAACCGCTTCTTCCACCGGCAGGCCGATGGTCCGCAGCAGGGCGGTCAGGCAGATGATGGAAGAGCCCATGACCGGTGGGGCACCGGCTGACAGAAGCAGGATGGTGACGGTCAGGGTGAAGTAAACGGACAGGTTGATCGGCAGACCGTAAAGTCTGGCCAGCAGCAGTCCGAAGACCGACATGTATACCGTGGTTCCGTCCATATTGACGGTCGCGCCCAGAGGAATCGAAAGCGAGTAGACTTTCTTGTCAATGCCGAACGCTTCACATACTCTCATGTTGAGCGGGATGGCGGCACTGGAAGAGCCGATGCCGACGACCTGCAGCATGTAGGGCAGATACTTCCGGGTAAAGACAAAAGGTCTGAGATGGCCGAGAAAGAGCAGCAGCAGATGATAGAAGATGATCATGACTGCGATGGACAGCACATAAACACCGATGCCGGCGATGATCGGCAGACCCATGCCGCTGCCGGTACCGCTGCCGCCCAGAAGCGTTTCGCCGATGATGCAGAAAATGAGAAACGGCATAAAGCCGACAAGTGCATTTGTCATCTTGAGGAACACTTCATTGCCGGCATTGATGAAATTCTGGAAAGCCTCTCCTTTACTGCCGACGGCCGCCGTTGCCAGACCGATGATAACAGCCAGGAAGATGATCTGGATGGTATCGGCATTGAGGAAAGATGCCACGATATTATCCGGAATGATACTCATGAAGGAATCTGTGAAGGACAGCTTTACACCGGCCTGTGTCAGATCAATCGGCTGCAGGTTGAGACTTCCGAAATTATAAGGCTTGATCAGTTCCACCAGGGCAAAGCCGATGACAGTGGCACAGACAGTCGTAAATGCATAAAGGGTCATGGTCTTGCCGCCGATCCGGCCCAGCTGGGAGGTATCCCCGAAGCCGACAATGGCACTGGCAATGGAGAAGAACACCAGCGGCGGGATCAGCATGTTGAGGCAGTTCATGAACAGCGTCTTGCCGGCTGACATGACCTGGGTTGATACCAGCTGGCAGATCTGCGGCGACGTTGTGGTCTTCAGCAGCATCGACAGGGCAATGCTCAGCAGGCCGGCAAAAACAAGCTTATACAGCAGCAGATAACGGGACTTGAAGGCCGTTATCGTAATCGAGTTGATGCCTTTTGAACTCTTGATGTGGATATCGGAGGCAAAAGATTTCATCAGGGCCGCGTGCATCGGATCATCATCCGTATCGGAAACCGGGTTAAAGTGTTCGCCCTTGGCCGACATCCGGATTTTCATGGTTCCGCCGATATAGTTCATGCCGATGGTGACTTCATCGCCGGTGGTATGTTCCAGCAGGGCAACAAGCGTTTCTTCGGAGATCAGCAGGGCGCGGGTTTCCTCATGCAGTCTTAATTTGCGTTTCTCGACATTGCTGCGTATGAATGACAGCATTTCTTCAACATCACTTTTGTTAAAAGTCTTCTTCATATCTTTTACCTGATTATGCAGCTGTGGCCTGATCAGAAATCAATTCTGGTGTTCTTTTGACTCTATAAAAAATAATACCATTATTGCGTGCAGTGATAACGTCAAATTGCTTTCTGAGGATACGGTTTGAGGCGGTAAAATTCCAGATCATTAGCATCTGCGGACCGGGCGGAACAGCTTCGGGATATTTAACAAAAAGCAGGAATATATTACACTAAAAAGTAAATATAAAACTTTATGTTCCGCGATCATGAATAGTAATAATCCCCATGCATTACAAGGAGACAGAAAGATGTTTGATTACGAGGAAAAAACACCTGGATCTGATCCGTTCTTCCGCCGGAGAATGCACTGTATTGCTGCGTTCGAACGGACATTTTCCGCTGAAAGAAGCAGGCAGGATAGCCCTGTACGGCAACGGGGTCCGCAATACGGTCAAGGGCGGCTGATGCCGGTGAAATAGCCATGGCCGGCGGAGATCTGGTCATGCCGGGATCCCGTGATGATTATGACAAGGTGCTGACAAAGATCAGGGCATCAAAGGAAAACCGGCTTCAGGCTGAACAGAACGGCACCAGGATTCTGAAGCTGATCCGGACACTGAAACAGAAAAATGATTATATTATGATAAAAGAGATCAGTGTGAAAGGAGATCATGAATATGCTGCAGAAAATACTGAACGACATAGATGAACACAGGGATGAAGCGATTGAGGGTCTTCTGGAACTGATCCGGACGGGAAGCAGTGACGGCAAGGCCACAAAAGCCCAGGAGCCGGTGATCCGGCAGCTGCAGGAGATGGGCTTTGCGGTAGACTGTTTCCGGCAGGAGAAGGCAGCAGAAGAACTGCCTGACTTTTCTCCGTATGATTTCACTTATGACGAGGGTGCGTACAATGTCGTCGGAACCTGCAAAGGAACCGGGGATGTACCGTCGATGATGCTGTTTGCGCATATTGATACCGAAGCAGAAGACTATTTCGGCACCTTTGATGATCCGTATGCGGCTTCCATCGCGGACGGAAAGATCTTCGGCCTGGGCTCGGCCGATGACAAGGGCGGTGTGGCCATGATGCTGTATGCGCTCAAATTCCTGCAGAAGCACGTGCCGGAACTGCCATATGATCTGACGGTCATGTCGATCATGGGCAAGCACGGCGGCGGTTTCGGGACGCTCTCGGCCCTTTCCAAAGGATATACCGGGGCCAACTCCATCTATCTGCACCCGGCAGAGACCGGCCATGGGTTTGCGGAAATCAAGAATATTTCTCTGGGCATCATTGACCTGGATATTACCGTTAAGGGAGAACCGGGCCTGCTGCACGATGACCTGGCAACTGGGGTGAACGCGGCGGCGGAACTCGGTTATATTGCCGGCTATCTGGAAGATTACAACCGCATGATGCGGGATAAGTACCGGTTTGATTTCGGTTCCTTTGAAGGACAGCCTTCTTTCGTTCTCAATATCGGCACACTGAAGGCTGACGGCGGCTACGGAGGCATCAACACGGAAGCACATCTGAGTGCCAGATGCCGCTTCTACCTGCCGCTGACCATCGACAGTGTCATCGAAAGCGTGACAGACTATCTGAAGAAACGCTGTGAGGAAGAAGGCAAGGTCAGCTTTGACAACATCCGGATTGAGAAGGGACCGTTCCGGGCAACGCCTGCCTTTGTGGCCAATGACAGCCCGTTTGTCAAACTGATCGAACATAACATTACCGAAGTGACCGGCATTGATACGTTTATCCACCAGTACCATGGCGGCAGTGATATCCGCTTCCCGATCGTTTACGGAAACAGCAGCTGTGTCGGTATCGGCCCGTCCTGCATTCTTCCAGCGAAGGGCTCCGGCCAGCGGGAATGGATGAGCGTGGATGATTACATCAACGGCATCAAGATCCTGGTCAGGATCCTGTATGAATACCGGGACTGGGACAAATCACAGGAATCGTAAGCACATACAGACGACCGGCATGCCGGTCGTTTTTGGCATCTGATCATTGGCGTAAAGCGTAAAACATATACAATCTGCTAAAATGAATCTGTAAGAAGCTGAAGGAGGTCTCAGGAACATGCTGCAGCCACATATTCATCTGGATGAAAGCATCCAGGCTCCCTGTGCCCTGATGCCGGGAGATCCCAAACGTGTCGATGTCATTGCTAGATTCCTTGATCACGTGCAGGAACTGACGTTCAACCGTGAATACCGTTCCATTCTGGGTGAATACAAGGGAATGAAAGTCATCGGCATATCAACCGGAATGGGTGGTTCTTCGGTTGCCATTGCCGTCGAGGAACTGAACCGGATCGGCACCCGGATTCAGATGCGGGTCGGCTCAGCCGGGGCTCTGCAGAGAGGGATCGGGCTGGGTGATCTGATTCTGTGTGAGGGGGCGATCCGTGATGACGGCGCTTCCAGAGCCTATGTTGATCCCATTTATCCCGCTGTGCCGGATTACCGCCTGATGTACCACTGTGCCCAGGTCGCGGCCGAAAACGGCTGGCCGCACCACACAGGCATTGTCCTTTCGCATGAATCCTTCTATATCGATAATGATGCCGAACTCTGTGAGGCATGGTCAAGGAAAGGGGTTCTCGCTTCTGATTTCGAGACGGCAGCTCTGTTTACGGTCGGCCGTCTGCGGGGTGTCCATACAGCATCGATCCTCAACAATGTGGTGCTCTGGGGAGAAGACAGTGCAGCTGCCGTCAGTGATTATTCATCCGGAGAAGCCGGAACGGCCCTTGGTGAAGAAAGGGAAATACTGACCGCACTCGAGGCAATGTATCGGTTTAACGGGGATCTGACCCGGTAAGGAGAAAAGATGAAAGCTTGGGAAAAAGAACTGGAAATCCTGCGCAGCGGTATTCCCTGCTACCAGGAAAACGACAACGAGACAATCTGGGAAGAAGAAGCTGCCGGCCCGGAAATGGCCCAGGATATGCAGACAAAGGTGTACTGGCATTCCCAGGTGCCGGGAAGCCGGGCGCATGAATCCATCTGCCTGGCAGCGATCCAGGCCATGGAAAACCGCGGATATACTGTCCCCAGCGGCATGGATCTCATCGAAGAAGGGTTCCGTACATACGAGGAAGGCGATATGCCGCGGCTGCACAAGCTGGCCCAGCGTGTTTTCCGGGCTGTCTACACGGCCGAAAAGGATGAGACAAGTCCGTACTGGAACCAGACGTTCTATGACACGTTCGAGGATTTTGCTGCTGCAGTGAGTTTCCCGGAAAAGACAGATGTGCCGATCGACGATGCATATCTGGATAAGACGTACAGCGGCTGGCTGTCGCAGATCATCGGCGGAGCCTACGGAACCTGTATCGAGGGATATACCGGCGAGAATATCAAGAAACGCTATGGTGAAGTGGACCGCTATATCCGCAGGCCGAATACCTACAATGATGACATTACGTTTGAGATTGCGCTGCTGCTGGCTTATGAACAGTATGGCAAGGATACCGGGTCAGTGGAAATCGGTGAGGAATGGATTGCCCGGATTCCCACAGCCTGGAGCGCCGAGGACTTTGCGCTGCGCAACATGCGGACCGGTATCATGCCGCCGGAATCAGGGCGGTTCAACAATCCGTTCAATGAGTGGATCGGGGCGCAGATGCGGGGGGCCATCTGCGGGCAGCTCTTCCCGGGTGATCTGAAAAAAGCTGCGGAATGTGCCTTCAAGGATGCGGTCATCTCCCACGCCCGCAACGGTGTACTGGGTGAAGTCTTCAATGCCATGATGGTTTCCATGGCGTACTGCGAAAAAGATATGCGGAAAATTCTGGATACCTGCATCAGTCTGATCCCGGCCGACAGTGAATACGGACAGGTGATCCGCTTCGCCCATGAACAGTGCAGGACACATGATGACTATTACAGTGCATGGATGGTCTGCGAGAAAAAGTACGAGAAGTATAACTGGATTCATGCCTATCCCAATGCCTGTGCGGAAATCATCAGTCTGTATTTCGGTGAAGGTGACTTCAACAGAACGATTGCCGCATGCGGCGGCTGCGGTCAGGATGCGGACTGCAATGCGGCCCAGATCATGACGATTGTCGGTACGATCATCGGCAGTGAGGCTATTCCGGAATACTGGAAGAAGCCGATCGGCGATGAACTGGATACCTATGTGCGCGATCTGAAGAAGATCTCCATCCGCGAACTTGCCGCAAAAACAGCAAAGGTCGCCGCCAGTCTGAAATAAACGAAAGGATCTGTCGAAGCACAGCCGGCTTTGACAGATCCTTTTTTTGACCTGAATCTGTTTTCGTACTGAATGGAATCAATAGGACTGGTAGATGGAAGTGACCAGTTTTACCATGGCTTCCCGGTCCACTTTCAGCATGGCAAGGGTATTCTTGTCACCGAACTTTGCATCAGAGTAAAGATCGCTGACGGTCTTGCCGAATCCGTGTTCACCTCCGGTTTCAACCCGGACACAGCATTCTTTGCCGCTGAAGAATTCCGGATGGGCCAGATAAAGCACCGGGCAGGAATCGTGCATGCACATGATCTCACCGAGACCGAGGGTTTTGTAGAGGGCCAGCGTTTTGGCGGTTGCCTGGCCGATCAGCCTGCCGACAGCATTGCCGGCATTGCTGATGATATCCACTTCTTCCTTTGTCAGGTGCGCCTGCAGGGTGACATCAAGACCGAACATGACAATGCGGATGCCGGACTTGAAGACGCAGGCAGCTGCGTGGGGATCACCCATGATATTGAATTCGGATGTCATATTGGTGTTCCCGGGGCCGGCCAGCACGCCGCCCATGATGCATAGTTCCTTGACATAATCCGGAAAATCCGGGTGTTCAATGATGGTATTGGCTATATCTGTCAGCGGGCCGACTGCCACAATACGCAGCTCCCCGTTGAGTTCCTTTGCCTTTCTGTAGAGCGCTTCCCAGGCATGGCCGCTGGTCTCCGGAGCATCAGAATGCTCGATCTCTGCCCCGCCCAGGCCATCCGTGCCATGGACATATTCGGACGTGCGCGGCGCAACGATCCAGGGTCTTTCTGCCCCTTTGTAAACCGAAATATCCTTCCGGCCGGCCAGGGCAGCGATATCACGCGTATTGCGGTAGGTATTTTCAAGTGTGACATTGCCGGCCGTTGCCGAAAGACCGACAATTTCAAGTTCCGGCAGCCGGAAGGCACAGAGAAGAGCCAGGGCATCATCGACACCGCAGTCGGTATCAATCCATACAGGGATCCGTTCCATTATTCCACCTCCCAGCCATCAAAGGTTCGGCATGCTTCAATCAGGTATTCGACGAATTTTTCCCGGTCCAGGCCGACAACAGCCCGGCAGTTGGGCTGATTGCCGGTGATGCCGTACACATCGGCAATGGTTTCTCCGCGGGTGTACTGGCCGCCCAGTTCTGTGATCACATAGTAATCACGGATATCAAAGATTTCCGGATGTACCAGCGAGAGAACAGCGCAGGGATCATGCAGGGTGGCACCCTTCCAGCCCAGTTCGCTCAGATGGATGAAGAAGAAGTCAAACCATTCCGCAACAACCTTGGCGACCGGGTTGCCCAGGGCCCGGATCTTTTCCCAGTCTTCCGGATAGACAATTGCCTGCTCGGTCACATCCAGACCGCACATCTGCAGCGGTACACCGGATACGTTTTCGATATAGGAAGCTTCGGGATCAACCAGGATGTTGAATTCGGCTGCCGGCGTCCAGTTGCCGTTGCGGATCCCGCCGCCCATGGTGGAGATGACTTCGATCTTATCTTTCAGTTCAGGGTGTGTCAGCAGCAGAGCTCCGACATTTGTCTGCGGACCAGTTGCGATGATTGTGACTTTCTCCTCGGATTCCTGCAGGACTTTTGCCATCATTTCAATGGCTGACAGGGGACTGACTCCTCTTGCCGGCTCAGGCAGTTGCGGACCGTCCAGACCGGACTGCCCGTGAAAGTTCGGGGCGATGATCAGGTCGGACATCAGCGGAACAGGCCGGCCTTTGGCCACCGGCACATCGAGATGCAGCAGAGCAGCAATGCGCTGCGCATTATAAGTTACTTTTGCCAGCGTCTGGTTGCCGGCCACCGTGGTGATTGCCTTGATGTCGAATTCCGGAATGGATGCCGCGATTACCCAGGCAATCGCATCATCATGTCCGGGATCACCGTCAAGGATCACCGGTCTTTTTTTCATTGTCATAGAATTCCTTTCTGCAGGATGAAGCTACGCATCCTGATTATGGGCAACACTGCCGGTTTCGGATTTCTCCTCGCTTTCCAGACCCTGCAGCCGCTTCAGTTCCTTGTTGCGGGTATAGATCGAGTACAGGACGACACCGACCAGGACAACCGCATACGGAAGCGCATTCAGAGCATAGATCGACAGATTGGAAAGGGCTGCGAAGTTGGAGAAGGCATAGAAGATGCCGAAGGCCAGGCAGCACAGGCAGATGATGCCCGGGTTGCCTGCACCCATGTTGCAGGCCGCCAGACCGACGAAGCCGCGTCCGGCGATCAGACCGCTTGAGAAGTAGGCCAGATAGCATTCGGACATGAAGGCACCTGCCACGCCGCCCAGCGCACCGGAAATCACCAGGGCGATGGTCTTGATGTGCAGGGAAGAGATGCCGACGGATTCCGCCGCATCTTCATTTTCGCCGACAGCGCGGATTCGCAGTCCGAGCTTTGTCTTGAACAGCAGGAAGGACATTACAAAGACCAGAATATAGGCCACGTAAGTCAGGATATAGTGTCCCGAGAGAATCTCCCCGAGCACGGGGATATCCTTGAGCAGCGGAATGGCAATCTGCGGCAGGGTCCCGGACGACAGGGATGTCGTGGTGGTTCTGTCACCTGTCAGAACATACATCAGGAAGACAGAGGCACCGGTGCCGATCAGGTTCATGGCGATACCAACGAGAATGATATCGATTTTCAGCCGGAAGGCAAACACGGATACCATGAAGCCCAGGATGGCACCGACGATGATCGCCGCCACCAGACCGAACCACGGGCCGCCGGCTGCTGCTCCGCCGAGTTTGGCAGACACCAGCACGGCCACCAGTGAGGATACTGTCATGATGCCTTCTGTTCCCATGTTGATCGCATTGGCTTTCAGGGCAATCGCACAGGCCAGGGCCGCCAGCAGGATCGGGGCGGCCGACATAATGATCATGTAATAGAAAGATGGAAGGGCAAGTACCTTGGCAAGGGTATTGAGAATTTCAGTCAAGAGTCCCATTATTCCGCAGCCTCCTTTCCTGTTTCCAGCTTGAGTGCCTGCTTTTTCTTTGCCTCCTCGACGATCATCTTACGATGTGTCTTGGCCAGGAATCTTTCGGCCAGCAGGAACAGCACGATAACGCCTTCAACGATCTTGGTCAGTTCATTGATCGGGCCGCCCGGCTGGGTGGCCATGATCGAAGCACCGGCCCGGATATAGGCGATGAAGGCCGCTGCCGGGATCAGCCGTTTCGGGTTGTTTCCGGCAAAGATCGCCATCGTGACACCGTCCCAGCCATAGCCGGTCAGTTCAACACCATAGTAATAATTGTAGTTGCCGAGAATGACCGTGGCCCCGCACAGACCGCCGATCGCTCCGCCGATGATCTGAACAATGACGCCGGTTGAAATGATCCCGACACCGACATATTTGGCAAAACTTGGATTCTGGCCGAGCTGCCGGATCTTGAAACCCCATTTTGTCTTAAACAGGAAAGCCCAGCCGACCAGCACAACAAGAATACCGATGAACAGTCCCAGACGCATCGTGAACCTGGTTCCCATGAATTTCCGGAAAGTCAGCACAACGTCTTCCGTCCACTGCCAGGAATACTTGGAAGTACGGGTATCCCGCAGGGTGGTGGAGAACAGGCAGTATCTGGAAATATACAGGGAGATGTAGTTCAGCATCAGCGAGGTAACCATGATCGAAGCACCCCATTTTTTCTCCAGAAGAGCGGGGATCATCGTGATCAGGGCACCGGCGACAATGGAAATGCCGAGACCGCACACCGCGCAGAGCACCGGGCTGGCATTCGGCGCCTGAATATCACCGTCCAGCAGGCAGCAGACCCAGGCACAGGCGAGGCCGCCGCACATGATGGCACCTTCAAGACCCAGATTGAACTTGTTGGCAGAGAACATGATGCAGACTGCCGTGCCGGTAAACAGAAGCGGAATCATGAACTGGATCCACTGGTCAAAGTAGTTCCAGCCGATGCCTTTGGCAACATTCGGATTCAGAATCTGCAGCGGGCCCAGGAAGAAATACTTCAGGGAGTCAATCGGATCCCTGGCGCCGATGATGATCAGCAGGATTGCCGTGCCGAGACCGATGGCGATGGCAACGGCCATGCGCATCAGCCCGAAACGGGATTCAACATCCATGCCGCCGAACAGCCCGGTCAATGCTTTTTTCGTCTGTGTATTCTCACTCATGCAAAGCACCTCTAATCTCTTCTTCACTCATGTGTTTGACGCCAAGCATATAGAAGCCCAGGTCTTCTTCCGTCAGCTGTCTGACATCCGGGAAGTAGGCATTGATCCGGCCGCCGTGCATGACGATCAATGAGTCAGACAGGCTCATGATTTCAGCCAGGTCGGCAGAGATCAGCAGGATGGCTTTGCCGGCATCACGCATCTCGACCATCCGTTCACGGACAAATTCCGCTGCGCCGACATCAATGCCGCGGGTCGGCTGGTCGCAGACAACCAGTTCGGAGTGGCTGGTAAATTCCCGGGCCACGACGACTTTCTGCACATTGCCGCCGGACAGCATGCCAACCAACTGGTCACCGCTGTCGCAGAGTACCAGGAATTCATCCACCCATTTGTCGGTGTCCTCCTTGATCGCCTTCTCGTTGATGAAGATACCGTTGTTGTATCTGTCATCCGAGATCTTGTCGGCAATCATATTGTCACGGATACTCATGGAGCGGGCACAGCCGTAGATGTTGCGGTCTTCCGGGATATGGACCAGACCGGTTTTCCGCAGATCACCGATGTTCATATCCTTAACCTCTTTGCCCATCAGTTTGATGCTGCCGTAACTGTATTTGGACAGACCGGTAATCGCATCGATCATTTCTCTCTGGCCGTTGCCTTCAACCCCGGCAATACCGACGATTTCACCCCGCCGTACGGAGAAGGAGACATCATCGACTTTCTTCTTGCCGGCTTCGTTGTAAATGGTCAGATCATTGACAACAAGGACGTTTTCCTTCGGATCCGCAGGTTCCTTCGGAATGTCCAGGTCAACGTCGACACCGACCATGTAGCGGGAGATGTCCGCTTCGGTAACATCCTTGATATTCCATACCCCGATCGTCTTACCTTTCTTGATGACGGTAACACGGTCACAGAGTTCTTTTACTTCATTCAGCTTGTGGGAGATGAAGATGATCGTACATCCGGAATCACGCAGATTCTTCAGCTGGACAAACAGTTCCTTTGTTTCCTGCGGGGTCAGGACAGCAGTCGGTTCATCGAGAATCAGGATTTCACAGCCCTTGACCAGGGCCTTGACAATCTCAACCTTCTGCTTGACCCCGACGGAAAGATCCTGAATATGAGCTTTCGGGTTGATATCAAACCCGTATTTTTCACAGCATTCCGTTGTCATGCGGATTGCCCTGTCCATGTCAAAGACAAAGCCGTTGGTCGGCTCAATTCCCAGTGTTACATTTTCCGCGACCGTCAGAGAGGGAACCTGCATGAAGTGCTGATGGACCATGCCGATGCCGGCCTTGATCGCATCCGTCGGGGAATTCAGATGCATCTCATTCCCCTTGATGATGATTCTTCCTTCATCCGGCTGTTCGATGCCGAAAAGCATCTTCATCAGTGTCGTCTTGCCGGCACCATTCTCGCCGCAGATGGCGTGAATTTCACCCTTTCTGGCGGAAAAGTTTACTTTATCATTGGCGATGATACCATTGTTGTAAATTTTGGTAACATCCTCCATCACAAGATAATTTTCCATAGCTATTCCCTTTTAAACAAAGTTGCCTTTGGCACCAGGCCAAAGGCAACTTCAGTACCTTTAGAAACTTAATCTGTCTTGGGTTTGATCAGAAAGCAGTAGCGACTTCAATTGTTCCGTCAGCGATCTGCGCCTTGATGTCTTCAATTGCCTTCAGCTGGTCAGCTGTCAGGGCAGCTTCTGTTGCCGAAGTAACAGCTGCGCCTACATAACCGCCGTTGACACCGAGTCTGTAGTTCTTGCCATATTCCAGTGTACCGTCGAGTTCAGCCTTGAAGGTATCATAGAAACCCTGGTTGACATTCTTGGTCATGGAAGTGAGTGTCTTATCGGCTTTGTCTTTTTCACCGGCAGCTTCCCACATTGCGCCCTGGTCACCATCGACACCGACTACATAGACATCGTCATATTCGAGGGCTGCTTCGAATACGCCCAGACCTGCAGAACCGCCGCAGGCGAAGACAACGTCAACACCCTGGGAGTAGGAAGAAGAAGCAACGTCCTTGCCCTTGGAAGAATCAGAGAAGGAATCCATCCAGGTTTCATCAACGATGATGTCCGGGTTGTAAGCCTTTGCGCCCTGTTCATAACCGGCAAAGAAGTCCAGCAGAACGGTATTGGACATACCGCCGCAGAAGGAGATGTGGTTGGTCTTGGAAGCCATGGCTGCCATGTAACCGACGATGTAGGAACCTTCGTTCTGCTTGAACAGCAGAGAGATGACATTGTCTCTCGGGTTTGTTTCGAAGTCCCACTGTTCATCGTAGAACCAGACCTTCTGATCCGGATATTCCGCAGTCAGTTCGACGGTCATGCCAAGCATGTCATAGGTACCGACGATGATGATGTCGTATTCTTCGGACATGAATACGTTCTCCAGCTTGGACTGCCAGGTTGTGTCATCATACGAGAATTCGATAACTTCGGTATCAGCCTTGTCACCGAAATCGCGTTCGATCCACTGCATGCCTTCGTTGCCGGAATCGAAGAAGGACTTGTCGCCCAGAGTACCGTTGACGCACAGCGCGATCTTGATCTTGCCGTCACCCTCGTCTGCCGGGGCAGCACTCGGTGTGCTTGAGCCGCCGCTGGAGCAGGCTGCCAGGCTGAGTGCCATCAGTCCGGCCAGCACAGGTTTGAATAGTTTTTTCATTTTCTTTCCTCCTGTTAGTTTGAGATGAAAACTCCTTTCTACGCTCAATTTTACACTAAGGTGAAAGCGCTTGCAATTTTAGAAAAGAGAAAAAAATAATATGGAAGTCTGCTGAGGTGAAAAGGCAAGTTTTACGGAAACAGATCAAGGCGTAGGAAAAATGCAGTGAAATATGATAAAGGTTCGTGATACCGGTAAAACAGAAGCAGGAAAAGGCCAGACAAACGAGCGCATAAAAGGATAGTGGAATTCTGCACTTTAATTGGCAGAGAGAGTGCCGCTCAGGTCTGATATGAAGGGGTCAGGTCCCTGCTGCCGTAAGCAGCTGTGCTTCAGCCGTGAGAGAAAAAAAGCCTGCCGGCTTTGGAATTATAAGTTCGGTTTTATGTGAAAGTAAAAAATTATTTCTTTCACATACCAAGGATTTTTGTTAAAAAACTAACCGAATGTGCGAGGTTTTATATGAAGAGATTCAGGATTATTTCTTTACTGATCAGTGTAGTGATGCTGATGATTCTGCCTCTGCAGATCTTCGCGGAAGGGGAAAGCAGCGGCGTTTCCGGAGATACGACAGTCAATGCCGAAACAAGTGTGCCGGCTGATGAAACATTATCTGAAGACGGGAATGCCAGAGAGTATTCTGCAGATGAGATAACCGCAAAGCAGCAGAATACTGAAGATCCACAGGCTGCAGATAATGAACTGAAAAGCGGCACTCAGAATACAGACGCAGCAGAATCTGTTTCTGAAGCCACTGTACCTTCAGCGGTTTCAGAGAATACTCAGAGTACAGATGCCAAGGCGGCATCTGTGACTGTGCAGCTGAAAGCAAATGATGAAGAGAGCGAAACTTACTCGCTCAATTCTGAAAACAGCTGGACATATAAGTGGGAAGAACTGCCGGCATATGATGATGACGGCAATTTGATCAAATATACGATTGATGAAGCAGAG
>JAFWEA010000052.1 GCA_017543005.1 Solobacterium sp.
CGCTTCATCTTATACCAGTTGACGGTCACTTCCTCCGGTTTGGATTCCGACAGCGGCCGCTGTTCGGAATAATCATAGATAAACCCGGTCTTGCGGATCACTTCCCGGCTGGCGGTGTTGTCTTCCGCCGCCGCAATGACAATCTTTTCATATCCCTCGCTGAACAGGTAATCCGTTACCGCCCGGCAGGCTTCGGTCATATAGCCGTTGTTCCAGTGCTTCCGGCCCAGCACATAACCGATCTCCGGCAGGCCGTCCCGCCAGCGGACCACATCAATCATGCCCATGAGTTCCCCGGTTTCCCGGTTTTCCAGGCCCCAGCGGTATGTATCCGGCTGTTCATAGGCTGCCAGCCACTGTGCCAGGATCTCTTCGGTCACCTGCACGGACGCATGCGGTTCAAAACCCAGGAATCTGGTCACTTCCGGATCAGCGACCCAGCCGGCAAAGATGGCCGGGGCATCATCCGCTCTGAGTTTTCTGAGATTCAGCCGTTCTGTCTGCAGTTCCTTCATTGTTTCTTTCCTCCCGCCGGCTTCTTTTTCGGCGCATGATCCTTCAGGTCCGGCAGTGCTCCCGCTGCCGCTTTCCATAGATATAAACTGGCGATCGAACCGTACGGAGAGAACCTCCGGCGGTATTTCTCAAACAGTTTCCGGTCGATCTTCCGGTGATGGTATACCATGCGCAGACCCCGCTGCACCGCGAGATCATCATACGCAAAGATATCCTTACGGCCCAGGGCAAACAGCAGGATCATCTCCGCTGTCCACACCCCGATGCCCTTGAGCGCACTGAGGGCCGCAATCGCCTCCGCATCGCTCATGGTCTCCACGGCGGCCAGGTCAAATTCGCTGCGGATGATCCGGTCCGTAAAATCGAGAATGTATTCCGCCTTTTTGAAAGTCATCCCGCAGCTCTGCAGGTCTTCCCGGCTGAGCGCATGCACGGTTTCCGGGGTCACCTCGCCCAGTTTCTGCCGCAGGCGGGCCCATACGGTTTTCTGGGCGGCGGAAGAAATCTGCTGGCCGATGATATGATGCAGGACCGAACTGTACAGATCCTCATCCATGGGCCGCTCGATATGCCCGAGCCGCTCGATCAGGTCAGCCATCCGCGGATCTTTCTGTTTCAGATATTCCGTTTCCTTCTCACCGTATTCTACGTATCGCATCATGACTCCTTTGTTTGAAGAAAGCCCGTGTCCGGGCTTTGTGTTTATTCTGTTTCGTATCCGGTTTCGGTCTTCAGATACTGTTCCGGAATACTGTGGCTGGAGAAGAACTGCGGTGACAGCGGGAAGGCATAGCTGCCGGCGTTGGTGACAGCAATGACATCCCCGATTTCCGCCTTGTTCATGGTGACGTTGTTCTTGACGACATCCAGGGCCGTGCACAGGCTGCCGACCACGCTGACCGTCTCCTGTTCCGCGCAGTCATTGAGCACCTTGACCTCGAACTCGCTGCTGTTGGTGTACAGCGGTTCCATGCCCGGCACCGGCTGGCCCTTGGCCACATTGTTCACCAGGCTGGCAATGGCCGGCCGCAGGAAGGAATTCATGCCGTTGGGCACGATCAGATAAGTGGTGCCATGGGAGGTCTTCTTGTCCACGACACTGGTGTAATAGGTTCCGGCGTGGCAGACGACAAACCGGCCGGTCTCTATCAGGAGTCTCGCCTTCAGGTCCTTGTTGAGTTCCATCAGCACTTCGGTCTTTTCCCGCAGTCTGGCCAGATCCACCGGCTTTTCCTTCACATGATCATAGACCGTGCCGATGCCGGAGCCGAAGTTGACAAACTCCATGTCCACCCCGCATTCCTCCTTGAGCATCACGGCGGTCTTCATGGTATCGATGTAGTACTGACCGATCATCTCGGCATCCAGCACCTGCGAGCGCAGATGCACGTGCATGCCGGCAATCCGCACATCCGGGCATTCACCGATAACTTTCTTCAGATCCTCCAGCTGTTCGAGATCCACCCCGAACTTGCTGGGGCCCTGACTGCCGGAGCCCATGACATACAGCGGATGCACCCGCAGGCCGATC
>JAFWEA010000053.1 GCA_017543005.1 Solobacterium sp.
AGAAAAGCACGGCATCAAGGAAGCCAACATCGGCGACATCCTCGGTTAATTATCCGAACGACGTAAGTTATTCTCCCGAATACAAAACAGAAACCCCACTGATTACGGAGCAGCGGGGTTTTCTGTATACCGGCAAAAAAATAAAGGGACAGATGACTGTCCCTTTCAGGATAAAGCGGAGATTACTTTCTGACGGCGCCGCTCTTGACTGCTGCTTCGGCAACGGCCTTGGCAACCGCCGGTGCGACTCTCTCGTCAAACAGCGAAACAATGATGTTCTCGGCGTTGAGTTCTTCTTCCGGAATCAGACCGGCAATGGCATACGCTGCGGCAATCTTCATATCATAGTTGATATCTCTTGCCTGGGCATCCAGAGCCCCGCGGAAGATACCCGGGAAAGCCAGCACGTTGTTGATCTGGTTCGGCATGTCACTGCGGCCGGTACCCATGACGGCAACACCGGCAGCCTTGGCTTCGTCATACATGATTTCCGGAACCGGATTGGCCATGGCGAAGACGATCGGATCCTTGGCCATGCCCTTGATCATATCCGGCTTCAGGACACCCGGCACGGAGACACCGACGAAGACATCGGCACCTTCCAGGGCTTCCTTCAGGCCGCCGCGCTTGTCAGTCAGGTTGGTGATTTCGCACAGATCCTTCTTGTGATCCTTGATGCCCTGTTCCCGTTCCTTGTACAGGATGCCGAATTCATCGACAGCGATGATATCCTTGACGCCCAGGTTGAGCATCATCTTGATGATGGCGGTGCCGGCAGCGCCCGGACCGTTCAGGACAACCCTGATGTCTTCCATCTTCTTGCCGACAACCTTCAGGGCGTTGATCAGGGCAGCGGAGACGACAACGGCTGTACCATGCTGGTCATCATGGAAGACCGGGATATCCATTTCCTTTTCCAGCCGGGCTTCGATTTCAAAGCAGCGCGGCGAGGAAATATCTTCCAGGTTGATGCCGCCGAATGTCGGGCCGAGCAGTTTGACGGTGCGGATGATTTCTTCCGTGTCCTGGGTGTCCAGGCAGATCGGGAAAGCATCGACATCGCCGAATTCCTTGAACAGAATGGACTTGCCTTCCATGACCGGCATGGCGGCTTCCGGACCGATGTTGCCGAGGCCGAGAACGGCAGAACCGTCAGAGACGACAGCGACCAGGTTGCCCTTGGCGGTGTACTTGTAGACCAGACTCTTGTCCTTGTGGATTTCCACGCACGGAGCGCCGACGCCCGGTGTGTAGGCGGTGCTCAGCTGATCCCTTGTCTTGACTTCGACCTTTGATTTAATTGCGACTTTGCCTTTGTTGGCGGCATGCATTTCAAGTGCTGCTTTGTTGTAATCCATCTTTTTTCCTCCTGATTGTAATTTGTGAATGGTTGATGAATTTTAATTTTTTCTCTAAGATTTAAATGACAGAGAGGACCGAATCATGCGTCTGACACAGCTGCAGTATTTTATCCGGGTGGCAGAACTCGGCAGTATCAATGCGGCGTCCCGTGATCTTCATGTGACCCAGCCGGCCATATCCACGGCCATCCGGAGTCTGGAAGAAGAACTCGGGGTGCATCTTTTCAGCCGGTCCCATCAGCGGATGGAACTGACGGATGCCGGCCTGCTGTTTTACGGCCGGGTCCGTGACGCGCTGCGGATCCTGGACGATGCCCGGGATGAACTGCTTGGTTACTCAGCCGGACAGGAGACGATCCGTTTCGGAATTCCGCCGATGATCGGCCTCATGTATGTTCCGCCGATTATCCGGAAGTTCAATCTGGAACATCCGGAAATCCGGGTCAAACTGACCGAAGCCAACACCAGGGAACTGAGCCAGAAGCTCAACAGCCGGGAACTGGACTTCGCGCTGATGATCGGCCAGAGTCCGTACAGTACCGGGTTTGAGCGGAAGACACTCCTGTTTACCCGCTACAGTTTCTATGTCGGGCCGGATAATCCGCTGATCGGAACCGATGTGGTCAAACTCGACGAGCTGGCGGATGTGCCGCTGATCCTGTTTGATACGGGACTGTATCTGAACCGCTATATTTCCCAGGCTTACGAGAACCGGGACAAGCGTCCGACCGTGGCCTTTGCGAGCAGCCAGATCAATTCCGTAAAGAAGTATGTTCAGCAGTCCTCCGGGGGCACATTCCTGATCCGGGAATGTGTACAGCCGGATGATGAGCTGACAGAAGTGGCTACCGAGATCACGCCGGAGATATCAATCGTTGCGGCATGGCTGAAAGGCACATCTCTCAGTTCATCGGCACGGACCCTGCTGCGTTTCCTGCAGAAACAGTATCCGGGAAGTACTTCCAATTAAACTATACTGTAAGCGCACACATTAGGGAACTGTGATAAAAACAATGTTTCCTATTAGATATAAATAATATTTAATAATTTATATCTAAATAGAAAGAAAATGCTGTATAAAACAGCATTTTCTTTCTCAGATACGAAACGCTTAGCCAACGTAACCGATGGAAGCCAGGAACGCAACCATAACGCAGGAAATCACGGAAAGGATTCCCATCAGCGGGGCAGCGTACTTGAACCACTGGTCATAGCTGACATCGGCCAGACCCAGAGCGCCGACCAGCGGTCCGGACATCGGGGTCAGAGTGTTGGTGATGGAGTCACCATACTGGTAAGCAAGAGAGACAACCTGACGGGACAGACCCAGAACGTCGCCGATCGGGATCAGAACCGGGAACATAACCGCCATCTTGGAAGTACGGGACGGAATGAACAGGTTG
>JAFWEA010000054.1 GCA_017543005.1 Solobacterium sp.
GATCGGCCTGATCTACGGCTCCGGCATCCATGACCGCAAGGACAGCCGGTCACTGGTCTGGCTGACCATCCTGATTGCGGTGGTCGTCAATATCGTCAGCACGCTGATCTATGCCTCTTTCTTCGGCTATGACCTGGCGGCTGAGCTGACCGAAACAAAGGAAATCGTCGAGAATGCCATGGGCGCGGCCAATATGGCCGTACCTTCAACAATCAATATGGATGAGTTCATTAAGACATCCCTGGTGGTGGCAACGATCACGACCGGGGTCATGCAGGGTTATATCACCCATATGCTGTCACGGATCATGCTGAAACGGATGCGCTTTGATGTGCCGCGGCCGACGCCGGTGGCGCACTATTACCCGCCGGTCTGGAGCGGTTATCTGGCCTTTGCCGGGATGTTTGCCTATTTCTATACTTCGGCAAGACCGCCGGCTTCCCAGACGGTGCAGAATGTCTGCGCCGGGGTGGGCATGTGCGGCATGTTTTACCTGCTTGTCTACGGGGCAATTGCCGTGATTGTCTTCAGCGTGGCCCGGAATCCGAAGCGGCGGAAGCTGCCGGTCATTCTGGCCATCCTGATGGTTTTCGGCATGCCGATGATGCTGTCGCTGCTCGGCTTCCTGTATATCACGACAGACCTGCACCGCCGGGCCCTGGGAGGAACTGCAAATGCGTAAGAAACTGAACGAACTGCGCCGCCTGCTGGCGATCGCGGTCATCATACAGGCCGGTCTGCTTGTCTTTTTCCGCACCGGGCTGAACCGCGGCATCATGACGGCAACCATTATCCTGATTGTTGAGGCAGTCCTGCTGTATTTCTCCACCGACCGCTTTGTCAGCCTGATCACGGATCATTCGACCGAGATCCAGGCTGTGCTGGGCACTTCGGCCGAAGAGGCCTTCCTGTTCGGTGAAGTCGGCATGGTGCATTACGATGAGGAACATGTCATCACCTGGATGAGTGAGCTGTTTGAACAGCGCGGCATCAACCGGGTCGGCACAAAGGTGCTTGCCTGGCTGCCGGAAGCGGATGATCTGATCAACGGCCGGACCGATACAGTCCAGGTGGAACTGGACGAAAGAACGTACCAGATCACCCGCAAGGAAGATGAAGCGGTGCTCTTCTTCCGCGATGTGACGGAAATGATCCGTTATCAGAAATCATATGAACAGGGCATGCCGGTTGTCGGCATGGCCTCGCTGGACAACTACGAGGAAAGCACGCAGTACGAGGATGAAACCGTCGTCTCGGCGATCAACGTGGCCGTCCGCAGCCCGCTGACCGAATACTGCAAGAACCACGGCATCATGGTCAAGCGGGTGAACAACTACAGGTATCTGCTGCTTCTGAACGAAAAGATCTTCAATGATCTGGCCGCGGACCGTTTCTCCATTCTGAATACCGTCCGCCGGGCGGCCCAGAAACAGGATGTTTCGATCACCCTGTCCATGGCCTTTGCCCGCGGTACGGAAAACTATCAGGAACTCGATGACATGGTTACCCGGCTGATGGATCTGGCCCAGAGCCGAGGCGGTGACCAGGTGGCGGTGCAGGTGGCCGGTGAGGACGTCAAGTATTTTGGCGGTTCCTCCGAGGCGGCCGAGAAACGCAGCCGGGTCCGGGTCCGGGTCATGGCACACACGCTGCGGGAGCTGATCAGCCGTTCCAGCAATGTCATTATCTGCGGCCACAAGGAAGCCGACTTTGACTGTATCGGCTCGGCCATCGGCATGGCCAAGGTGGCCCAGGCCCTGCGCCGGCCGGCGGCGATCATTGCCCGCACCGGCGGCATTGAGGAAAAACTGGCACAGGTCATGTCTGACCATAAGGATGAACTGCGGCAGGAACTGAACTTTGTCACAGAGAGCGAAGCCCTGAACCAGCTTCAGGAGAATACCCTGGTCATTATGGTTGACCATCATAATGTCAGACAGTCCAATGGGGCCCGGGTGCTGGAACAGGCGAAGAACGTGGTCATTATCGACCATCACCGCCGCAGCAGCGAAATGGGTGTCAAGCCGGTCCTCGTCTATATTGAAGCCGGGGCGAGCAGTGCCTGTGAACTGGTGACGGAACTCATTCCGTATATCTCCAACCGGGCGGAAATCACCGAACTGGAAGCGACGATCATGCTGGCCGGCATGACGGTCGACACCGGTCATTTCCGGGTGCGGACA
>JAFWEA010000055.1 GCA_017543005.1 Solobacterium sp.
AACACGGTTGCCAGCTTCATCCACATTGCCCGTCAGGGGCTGATGGATCATTATGCCATCCAGAGAATCGTGCCCGGCAAGTGGGTGGATGTGTCCTATTCCGGCTTCGGGAAGGAAGGGGCCCGGTATCTGATCCCGGGTGAGTTTGCCCTGCACCCGGAGATCGAACCGCTGGATTCGCATCCGGGCTGTGTCTGCATGGGCGGCTATGGCAGCCACGGGCTGGCCGGCGGTGAGTTCTTCTTCCCGCTGAAGGACTGTCCGGAACACAAGGGCATCTATCCGGTCTTCGGCAAGGTTGTTGAAGGCATGGATGAGGTGCTGCGGATTGCGGCGACGGAAACCAGACTGCTGGAGGATTTCATCATCCCGGAGATGATCGTCTATGAACCGCTTGAGGCCCAGGTCATTGACCATGTGGAACTGCAGCTGAACGGACAGGAGTATCCCGAACCGGTCAGGATGAGCGAAGACTGGACACCGCCGACCTGGCAGTGAAAGGCTGAGCCATGATGTTTCTTCTCGCGGCGGCGGTCGGAATGCTGATGCCGCTGCAGACATGCATTAATACAAGACTGCGGAAACGGCTGGGTTCGCCGTTTTCGGCTGCTTTTGTGTCGGTCCTGACCTCGATGCTGTTTATGGTCGGGGTGCTGCTGTTTACTGTCGGCCTGAAGCTGCCCTTTGACCGCTTGGCCGGAGAGCCGAAGTGGATCTATATCGGCGGGCTGTGTGGGGTGACGGTCATGACCGGCAATATCTTGCTGTTTCCAAAACTGGGCGGAGTACAGACCGTCATCTTTCCGATTCTCGGGCAGATTGTAACCGGCCTGCTCATTGACGCGTTCGGCCTGTTCCGGGGCAATGTGACCCCGCTGAGCGCAACCCGCCTGACCGGGGCAGTGCTGGTGTTTGCCGGGGTTCTGACGGCATCCCTGAACCGTAATGACAGACAGAAGGGCGGGGCAGGCATTAACCTATACCGGCTGGCGGCGGTCATGATCGGGGCCATCGGAACGACCCAAACATCCATCAACGGCTATTTCGGCAGGGTGACCGGCAATCCGTTTCAGACTGGGCTGGTGTCAAGCTTAATCTCCTTTATGACCATATGCGTGATCTTGGCCGGCATGCATTTATCCGGCCGGCAGAAACTCCGCATGAGTGATCTGAAGGGTGATCTGCGGCCATGGTGGATGTGGCTGGGCGGCATTCTCGGAGCGCTGTGCCTTTCGGCCAACACTCTCACACCGCCTCATATCGGCACCGGCATGACGGTCATCATGAATCTGCTCGGTTCGACTGCCATGGGCACACTGGTGGATCATTTCGGCTGGTTCAATACGGTCAGAAGACCGGTCAGTCTGCGCAAGGCAGCCGGCCTGCTTATTATGATCATCGGCGCCGGGCTGATCCGGCTGCTGTAAATAACATTTTGTAACTATAAGAAACTGTAAAAAACATTTTTGCTATAAGAGAATAAAAAAATTACCTGTTAAGATGAAGGCAGACAGGAGGTAACGATCATGATCAGAAACTACACGCTGGGGCAGACCGGCATCACCGTTCCACAGAATGCCTTCGGAGTTCTGCCGCTGCAGCGTACCGATATGGAAACAGCCGTTAAAATCCTGCGGAAGGCCTATGACGGCGGCATGCGTTTCTTTGATACCGCCAGAGCATATACCGACAGTGAAGAAAAAGTCGGGAAGGCCTTTGCCGGCATGCGGGACAAAGTGTTCATCGCTTCCAAAACCCACGCCCTGACTCCGGAAGAATTCTGGAAAGACCTGGAAACATCGCTGGACAAACTGCAGACAGACTATATTGATCTGTATCAGTTCCATCAGGTCAATCAGTGCTGGCGGCCGGGAGACGGCAGCGGCATGTACGAGTGCATGCTCGAGGCCAGGGAACAGGGCAAGATCCGGCATATCGGTGTGACAGCCCACAAGATCGAAGTGGCCTATGAATGTGTGGAATCCGGTCTGTATGAAACCATGCAGTTCCCGTTCAGTTATCTGTCCGGAGAAAAAGAGATCCGATTGGTCAATATGTGCCACGAACATCACATGGGCTTTATCGGCATGAAGAGTCTGGCCGGCGGCCTGATCACGCATGCAGAAGCAGCCATGGCGTTTGCCCTGGAGCACGATGTCCTGCCGATCTGGGGCATTCAGCGGGAAGAAGAACTGGATGAATGGCTGTCCTTCATGGATCATGGCGCAGTGATGACGGATGAAATCAGAGCCTTCATCGAAAAAGAGAAGCAGGAACTGGCCGGCGACTTCTGCCGTGGCTGCGGTTACTGCATGCCCTGCCCGATGGGTATCAAAATCAACACCTGTGCCCGCATGAGCCTGCTGCTGCGCCGGGCCCCGTCAGCGAAGTGGCTGAGTGAAGCCGGACAGGCGGAGATGGCCAAAATCGAGACCTGCATCCACTGTTACCAGTGTGCCGCGAAATGCCCGTATGAACTGGACACACCGGCACTGCTCGAAAAGAATCTGGCGGATTATCGCCGGGTGCTGGCCGGGGAAGTCAAAGTACAGTAAAAAAACGTCCTGCCGCAAGGCAGGGCGTTGCTGTTTCAGCGGATGATTTCTCCCGTTTCGGAGAGCGAGACCTTACTGCCGCAGTAGGGACAGATATAGGACATACCGTAGGGAATGATCAGGGAAGAGCCGCAGTTGGGGCAGTGCACGCCTTTGGAAGGCCGCTTGCCGGTGGGATCGAAATCGGGGTTCATCAGGTTTTCTTCCCCCTCCAGGCGGGCATTGGTGACCGAACCGGGCACCAGGGCCGCCTGGGCATTCATGATCCGGATCGTAACCGTGGCCCCGACCGGGAATTTTGTCATATCCGTGGAATCGTTGTTTACGACAGCTTCCTTGATTACGCCGTGATCGAAATAGCGGATCACCAGGTCCAGCATTGGCCGGCCGTTGACCAGGATGGAAGCGTCTTCCCGGTAGCCGAAGATCTTGCCGGTATAGCTGACGCCGCCGTCAAGAATCGCCTTGTCCTGTCTGGCCGGGGCTTCGATGGCATAGCGGATGACGCCGGGGATGCCGGCAAACATCACGAAGAACAAGAGACCAAAACCGAAGCGGCCCGGATTGCCTGCGCCCGGTTCAATCAGGACGGACATGATAAACACACCTGCGCCGATGATAATAAACAGCCAGTGGAAATACTTCATGAATCTGCGGACATCCATAATCAGTTCCTCCGCGGTTATTCTAGCACGTATCCCGGCAAACTAAATATGAATCCCTGACCGGCAAAGTGCTATACTGATCTCATGGAAAAAGAAGAACTGCTGCCTTACCTCAACAAATTCATTACCGCCATCCTGCAGGACGATTCGGAACATTCCGGATATGTCGCTAACCCGGATGATTTTAAGAACGGGGAAGAATGTAAAGTCCTGAAACTGCTTAACGGGATGATGGTTGACGAGATCCCCGTGGAACAGATCCGGGAGATTGTCCTGCCGACCCGGGAGGATACCGTGGCCCTGCCGGTGATTGATCTCAAGGAAGGCTATCGCAATAATTAATTTTCAGAAAAACTCCTGCGGGAGTTTTTTTTCTGTGGCCCGGATCAGTTTCAGCAGTTCCAGATAGAACAGGCAGATCTCGTGCCGGCGCATCAGGCCGCCCTGCAGGAACATGTGATCGGCTTCAATGACTGGCAGGACATTCCAGATGCCTGGCCTGATATCACTGCCGTCCAGCGGCCTGGAAGGAGCACCGGAAGGGACAGATGCGGAGATCGTATTGACCAGGCCGTCATTGTCGCGCCAGGCATCATCAATGACATGACCGCCGGCGGTAGTGCCGGTGTAGGCACCGATCTGGGTGGAACGCATGACAAACAGCGGTTCCATCCCGCGCCGGGGCACACAGGTACCGTCAGCGCGGCGTTCGGTGGCCCGGCAAGGCACGGAATAGTAATACGTGTCCGGCAGGGTCGGAATCCTGTCATTCATGGCCATGGCATTGTCGATATGCATGTCAAAGGCGGCGTAGTCACGCGGATCACGCTGGTCGGCCGCCGGTTTTGTGCCGCGGGCCATCATGGCCGCCATAGCCTTGCTCCAGCGGGGCACTTTGATGCTGTCGGGATCAAAGGACGGATCCTGAAAGAGATCATAGGCGGTTGTGCCGTTCATCGGAGCAGCCAGGGTGACAATCGTGTGAATGCGGGAAGCCATCCCGCCGGCAAACCGTGGTGAAAGGTCAGCCGCTTCCGTGACCGCTCTTTCTTCGGCACTGCCGTCAGCCATCAGGGCCGAAAACAGCCGGACCGTGGCGCCGCCGAACGAATGCCCCAGTAAAACCAGCCGGGTCTCTTCCTTCCATTCGGCCAGCAGCGGCCTGCCGGTAAAGTCTTTGCCGTAGCGGTCATGATGCATGAGCAGGCTGTGGGCTTTGCCGTAATCGGTGCGGGTACCAGCCAGCTGGGCATACAGCTCACAGGCCCGGTCCCAGGCACTGCCGGAGGGGGCAACGGAAGCCGCATAACAGGCAAATTCCTGATCGCAGAGATAGGTCATCAGGTCACCGCCGCGCATGCCCCAGTAAGGCATTCTTTTGTAGGCCTTGTCATAACTGCCCCAGCCGGACAGGCCGTGCACGAAGACAAACTGCAGATCAGACATAAGCAAACTCCTTTTATGGTTTATACATATCGGTAAACAACTATACGCTCTATTACAATGATACATGCCCTGTCCGAAAAAAACCCGGACAGTGATTCTGGGAAATAAAAACGGGAAAAGCCGATAAACATGCGGCTTTGAAACGAAAGAAATTCAAGTGGCATGATTTCCCGGATTTGTGCACAAAATAACTTGAAGTTTGCTCTTTTCAGACCCGGAAATCAGCGGTATCATTCTGCTTGGAAGCAGAAAGTAGGAAATCCAACTATTTTAGCAGCGCCTAACGAATGACCGGAGGAAAGCTATGACGGCAGAACAGAACAACTTCCTGATCAACCTGTCTGTTCTATACAGGAACATGCAGAAATATTTCGATAAAGCGCTGGCCCAGTACGATATCGGCAGCGGTCAGCTGATGTTCCTGTTCTTCATCAATGAGAACGAAGGTATTTCCATGCAGGAGGTATCCCGGATCGGCGAAGTCGATAAGGGAACGACAACCAAGAGCATTCAGAAGCTGATTGAACAGGGTTATGTGCAGACCCAGACGGATGAGAATGACCGCCGGGTCAAGCGCCTGTACACGACGCAGAAGGCCACGGAAATCATGCCGCCGCTGTATGAATACCGCAACGAACTGCGCCGCCGGCTCGGAAGGAATGTGGACATTGACCTGTTCGAGAAGATGCTGGAAAGGGTCTGCGTCAACAGCCGCATGTATCTGGTGCCGGAGCCAAGGTATTCCGGCGTGCGGATCGGCGGGATGCAGAAGATGACCCTGCTGGATTATCCGGGCAAGGTCGCCGCCACGGTCTTCACCTCCGGCTGCAACTTCAAGTGTCCGTTCTGTCACAATAAGGATCTGGTCTTCATTCCGGAGAACTATGACTTCTTCGATCCGGAGGAGGTCATGCAGTATCTGGAAAAGCGGAAAGGGCTGCTGGACGGTGTATGCATCAGCGGCGGGGAACCGCTTCTGCAGGAAGGACTGGAGGAATTTGTCCGGGATATCAAGGAGATGGGATACCTCGTCAAACTGGATACCAACGGATACTATCCGGAAAAACTGCGGAATCTGCTTGATACCGGGCTGATCGATTACGTGGCCATGGATATCAAGAACACCCCGGAGAAATACGCCCGGACTGCCGGCATCAACCGCGAGAACTTCGCCGCCGAGCTGATCGAGGAATCAAGAAAGATCGTCATGGCCAAGGCACCGGATTATGAGTTCCGCACCACGGTGGTCCGCGAACTGCATGACCGGCAGGATCTGCTCGATATCGCCGCCTGGCTGCAGGGGGCGAAGCACTACTATCTGCAGCAGTATACGGAAAGTGAAAATGTCATCCAGCCCGGCTGGACGGCTTACAGTGCCGCAGAAATGAGGGAACTGCGGGACGCTGTGGCAGAGATACTGCCCGGCACAGAACTTAGGGGAATAAAGGAAGGGTAATATATGTACAAGGTAGTAAAAAGAGATGAGTCACTGGCGGAGTTTGATGTCCGCAAAATCAGCAATGCCGTGCAGAAGGCATTCGATGCCTGCGAGCGGCAGTATAACCAGACTGTTCTGGACATGATCGCCCTGCAGGTCACCAGCGATTTCGAACCGAAAGTCAAGGATGGCCGGATCACGGTTGAAGACATCCAGGACTCCGTGGAAAAGGTGCTCAGCAACGCCGGCTACGCAGATGTGGCCAAGGCCTATATTCTGTACCGCAAGCAGCGGGAAAATGTCCGTAATATCGCGACAACAACACTGGACTACAAGAAGCTTGTTGACAGCTATCTGAAAGCGCTGGACTGGCGGGTCAAGGAGAACTCCACCGTTACCTATTCGGTCGGCGGTCTGATCCTGTCCAACAGCGGTGCCATTACCGCCAACTACTGGCTGAGCGAAGTCTATGACAAGGAAATCGCCGATGCCCACCGCAATGCGGATATTCATATTCACGATCTGAGCATGCTGACAGGATACTGCGCCGGCTGGTCGCTGAAGCAGCTGATCCAGGAAGGTCTCGGCGGTGTGACGGGCAAGATCACTTCGGCTCCGGCCAAGCATCTGTCCACACTGTGCAACCAGATGGTCAACTTCCTCGGCATCATGCAGAACGAATGGGCAGGAGCCCAGGCGTTCTCCAGCTTTGATACCTATCTGGCTCCGTTTGTCAAAGTGGATCATCTGACATACGAACAGGTCAAGCAGGAAATCCAGTCGTTCATCTACGGTGTCAATACACCGTCCCGCTGGGGCACTCAGGCACCGTTCACCAATATTACCCTGGACTGGACTGTACCGGATGACCTGGCTGAACTGCCGGCCATTGTCGGCGGCAAGGAAATGGACTTCAAGTACAAGGACTGCAAGGCTGAAATGGACATGGTCAACAAGGCTTTCATCGAGCTCATGATTGACGGTGACGCCAACGGCCGCGGCTTCCAGTACCCGATCCCGACTTATTCCATCACCAAGGAATTTGACTGGTCTGAAACCGAAAACAACCGGCTGCTGTTTGAGATGACAGCCAAGTACGGTACACCGTATTTCTCCAACTATGTCAATTCGGATATGCAGCCGAGTGATGTCCGCTCGATGTGCTGCCGTCTGCGTCTCGACCTGCGGGAACTGCGCAAGAAGAGCGGCGGTTTCTTCGGCAGCGGCGAAAGCACCGGTTCGGTCGGTGTCGTCACCATCAACCTGCCGCGGATTGCCTACCTGTCCAAGACCCCGGAAGAGTTCTACAAGCGGCTTGACCGGATCATGGATATCTCGGCCCGTTCGCTCAAGGTCAAGCGTGATGTCATCACCAGACTGCTCGATGCCGGCCTGTATCCGTATACAAAGCGATACCTGGGCACCTTCAACAATCACTTCAGCACGATCGGCATGATCGGCATGAACGAAGTCGGTCTGAATGCCGCCTGGCTGCGCAAGGATCTGACGCATGAAGAAACCCAGAAGTTCACGGTGGAAGTCCTGAATCACATGCGGGAAAAGCTGTCTGACTATCAGGAAAAGTACGGCGACCTGTACAACCTGGAAGCCACCCCGGCCGAAAGCACTAGCTACCGTCTGGCCAAGCATGATACGGAACAGTATCCGGATATCATCACTGCCAACATGAACGGCACCCCGTACTACACCAACTCCAGCCACCTGCCGGTCGGCTACACGGATGATATCTTCAGCGCTCTGGACATCGAAGACCAGTTCCAGACCCTGTACACATCCGGTACTGTCTTCCATGCCTTCCTCGGCGAACGGCTGAGCGACTGGCGCAGCGCTGCCACCCTGGTGCGCAAGATTGCCGAGAACTACAAGCTGCCGTACTATACGATGAGCCCGACCTATTCCATCTGCCCGAATGACGGCTATCTGACCGGCGAAGTCTGGAAGTGCCCGATCTGCGGTGCTGAGACGGAAGTCTATTCCCGGATTACCGGTTACTACCGTCCGGTCAAGAACTGGAATGCCGGTAAGTCTCAGGAATTCAAGGACCGCAAGGTTTACAAGGTTGAAGGACTGGTTTCCCGTCCGGTCTCCGATTTCGAAAAGGAGAAGGCCAATGAACCGGTCAAGGCAGATGAAAGCGTTGGCAAGGCTGTGACATTCGCCGAGCCGATCGAATCGACCCAGGCCGTCGGTATGGAAGCGGAAGCACCGGCTGCCGCAACCGGACTGAAACTGTTTGCGACAACGACCTGCCCGAACTGCAAGATCGTTGCGGCGGATATGACCAAGCGCGGCATTGCCTTTGACAAGGTCTACGCGGACCAGGATCCGACAGAAGCCAAGGCCCTGGGCATCAAGCAGGCGCCGACCCTGGTTGTCATGAACGGCAAGGAACCGGTTGCCCGCTACACAGGCGTTTCCGAAATAAAGAAATTCCTGTCCAGACAGAGTTAAGTCATTGAAAACGGATCGTGGCCAGTCAAAGCGGCTGGTCACGATTTTCATTAAGGAGAAACATATGTACGATTTGATTATCATCGGCGGCGGTCCGGCCGGTCTGACCGCGGCAGTCTATGCCGCCAGAGCAGCGAAAACAGTCCTTGTGCTGGAAAAAGAGACAGCCGGCGGCCAGATTACCCTTTCGCCGCAGGTTGAAAATATTCCCGGCTTTGCCAGTGTGTCGGGCGCGGAATTTGCCGACAAGATGGTGGACCAGGCCATGACCCAGGGGGCTGAAATCGAATTCGGTGAAGTAGTCGCCCTGGAAGATCATGGTGATTATAAAACCGCAGTGACGGATTTCGGTGACCGCTATGACGCCAAAGCCGTGATTCTGGCTACC
>JAFWEA010000056.1 GCA_017543005.1 Solobacterium sp.
CCATGATAAAAACCTCCTCTTATTCTTCGTTGTAGTTTCGCAGACCACACACGAATTATATGCCAGGAGGCTTTTTCATGATCTCTTCGCTTAAGCTTTTTGGACCCCCGGACTATCCGGGGGTTTTAATGGCTTTGCCAACTAATAAAAGCGGACCGGTTACCCGGTCCGTTTCTGTCTTCAGGCAAGATCGCTGCCGTTGCTGGCAATGACTTTCTTGTACCAGTAGAAGGAATCCTTGCGGCTTCTGGCCATGGTGCCCTTGCCCTCGTCATCCATGTCGACATAGATGAAGCCATAACGCTTGCGCATTTCACCCGTGCCGGCCGAGACGACGTCAATGCAACCCCAGGTGGTGTAGCCGATCAGGTCAACCCCGTTCTGCAGGGCCCGGTCCATGGCCTCGATGTGGCAGCGGTAATAGTCAATCCGGAACGGATCATGAATCGAACCGTCCGCTTCCACCGTATCATACGCGCCCAGGCCGTTCTCGACGACCATCACCGGCAGATGATACCGGTCATAAATGACTTCCAGATAATACTGCAGGCCATCCGGGTCGGTTGCCCAGCCCCAGTCGCTGTACTGCAGATATTCATTGCGCACGCCGGCCGAGAAGTTGCCGCCGACGATATCGGTTGCCTTGTGGGTTGTCACCAGATTGGACATGTAATAGGAGAAGGTGTAGTAGTCCACCGTGCCCTCGGCCAGATCCTTCAGATCTTCCGGGGTGATGTCCAGCGTGACATTGTGCTCCTGCCACAGCCGGCCGGCATAGGTGCCGTAGGAACCCTTGCACTGCACATCGCCGCAGTAGAAGATATTCTTCTCCCAGGCATGCCGGTTGGCCAGGATATCCTTCGGATCACAGGTGGCCGGATACCAGGTAATGCCGCAGATCATGCAGCCGATCTTGTTTTCCGGATCGATTTCATGGCCGATCTTGACGGCACGGGCGCTGGCCACAAACTGATGATGCAGATGCTGGTAGGCTTCCGCATAGGCCTCATCCGGCAGGTTCTTGCCCATGTCCAGGAACATGATTGTATTGTTGATTTCATTGAACGTCAGCCAGTGCTTGACCAGGCCCTTGTATTCCCGGAAACAGGTCTCCGCAAACCGGACATAATGGTCAATGGTCTCCCGGTTCAGCCAGCCGCCGCAGTTTTCTTCGAGATACAGCGGTGTATCAAAGTGCCAGATTGTCACCAGCGGTTCGATATTGTACTTCTTCATCTCCAGGAACATATCCCGGTAGAATTCAACGCCTTCCTTCAGCGGTTCCTTCTCCAGCCCGGTCGGGAACAGCCGGCTCCAGGAAATAGACATGCGGAACTGCCTGAAACCCATTTCGGCAAACAGGGCAATATCTTCCTTGTAGTGATGATAGCCGTCCACCGCTTCATGGTTCGGATAGTGATATTCATCCAGCACCGCGTACTTCGCCCCTTCCGGCAGCTTCTCGCCGCGGGTCAGCGTACCGTGCCTGCCGTCCTTGTCAATGTATGTGATGAGTCTGGGCAGATCCCTTGTGCCGCCGGTGGTCACGTCGGTCATGGCCGGGCCGCGGCCGTTCAGATTCCAGCCGCCTTCCCACTGGTTGGCAGCGACTGCGCCGCCCCAGAGAAAATCTTTCGGAAAGTGTGTCATGCTATATTCCTCCTGTTATTCATAATGCAGTTTCCAGTTGTATAATGCGCCGACCAGGTTCGCGTCGGATGTGTAATGGCAAAGGGCCAGCTCCGCATGCGGCATGCCGAAGGGTTCCACCATCGCCGCCGCCTTGTCATATTCGGCCTGCAGGTCTTTGAGCAGGCGCGGGTTGCGGGAGACACCGCCGCCGATCACGATCTTCTGCGGATCGATGATCATCTTGAGGTTGTGGATCACCATCACGATATTCTGCAGCCACTGCCGGTACGCCGCCACGGTCTCGGGCTGGCCTTCGTCTATCCAGCGGAACACATCCACCCCGGTATAAATCGGCAGATCCGGATCGGGTTTTTCATCGGTCATGAAGCCGCTGATCTCAAACTGGGCCGGCCGCATGCCCCGAGCCTCGGCCACCATCCTGAGCAAGCTGCTGGTGGAAGAGGTGAAGCCGGACATGAAATGCCGGTCATAACCGCCCGCCTGCATGAGCAGGCCGCTCAGTTCCCCGGTCGCGAAATGACCGCCCTTCTGAAGCTTGCCGTCCATGATGATACCGCCTCCGACCCCGCTGCCCAGGATCACCGCCACACCGCAGTTCACGCCCTGCAGGGCCCCTTTCCACGCCTCGGCCAGAACCGCTGCCTTGGCGTCGTTTTCCAGGGCCATGGGCTTGTCGATGACCGGGGAGAGCAGCTCGAAGATATTCATTTTGTTCAGAACGCCGTTATACGCCCCGGCCGAATAAGCATAGCCGCTGTCACTGTCGAGCACCCCCGGCATGGAGATGGCCACCCCGGCCACGCTGTCCCTGTACCGGGCAAATATTTTCCCGACTGTCTGGACCACTGCTTCCGTGCTTTCCAGCGGTGCCTTGACCTGATCCTTGTAAAGAATGACGGCATCTTCCTTCATCAGTGCATACTTGACAAATGTGCCGCCGAAATCCATGGCAAGATACTGTGTCATATTTTTCAGTTCCTTTTTGCAATCATTATAAGGCATGAAAAAAGCCCGGCTCAAGATGAACCGGACCGCTGATGATCAATGATGCACGACATCCGTCATTGCCCGGATGGCAGTGATGACCGGTTCAGCCCCGGAACTCAGGAAATAGTCCAGGCTGCTTTCCGGCAGATACTGCCGCAGCTGTTCCATATCACCGTCATGGATCAGCTGGCGCACCCGGGAAGCACTGATGATGCCGGCTTCACATTCCCGCCGCGGCACGATGATCAGTTCCACCCCGGCCGGCGGCAGTTTGGCCTGCATGACCTCGTTGTATATCGCCGTTACCCGGCTGAACGGTTCCTCACCGGCGTAACGTTTTGTGATGTTCATCGCCTGGGCAATCCGGGCAAAGATGCCGGCATCCACCAGGGCATGGCTGCGGCTGACCTCATCCTCGTTCTTCTGGAAGTAGGACGGGAAGGTCGCCGAGCTGATGATATAGGACCCGCTGTCATGGATGATGACATTGGGCAGATGAGCCGTACCGGCAATGATCAGCTGCTTGCGCACGGCATAGGGAATCGGGCTTTTCTCTTCGCTGACCGCAAACAGATGCACATAATCATTCTCCCTGGCAGCCTTTTCCACCAGGTACTGATGGCCCAGGGTAAACGGATTGGCATTCATGACAATGGCGGCACACGTTCCCGGTCTGGCACTCTGTTTCAGCTTTTCCAGATAGGAACCAAAGCCATTGCGGCGGTTCTCCATAAAGACGATATTGTCACCCCGGATGATCTCATAGAACCCGAGATCCCCAAAGAACTTCGCCGTGTCCGGCTTTGTATAAAGAAAGATATGGGTGTTGCCGCGGCCATACTGCACTTCCACAAGGTGGGAGATCAGCGTATTGGTCAGCGCTTCCCCTTCATGATCGGCAGATACGGCCAGACAGCGCAGGGTGTTGCCGCAGCAGCTGCCGGTCGCCGCCGCCTGATAATCATCATCCAGGATGAGGCAGGAATAATCGGCGCTGTCATCATAACGAATGTTCTGCGCGTGCAGAAGGTCTGTCATCTTCCTGAACATCCGCTTGTCCGCCCTGGTTACTTCGGCAATGACATAGCTCATGATCAGTCAGCCCCGACGCCTTTCTGCAGCACACTGCGGGTGATGTCGATCAGGTCCCGGCTGTAGCGGGGCAGTTCCAGTTCCTGCTTCGAGCAGGCATAGAAATCCCGCTTGTTTTCATATCCCTTCAGCGGGAAGAATACGCCCTTCCGGCGGGCATACGCATCGACAAAGATATCGGAACAGAACATGCAGAGATCCGCCTCCAGGGCGGCCCGGCGGGCCATCTCGAACGAATCGGTCTCGATAACGATCTGGGGCTGGATGCCGTGTTCGTGGAACATCCTGTCCTGCACCAGCCGGACGCTGTGACCCGGCCGCAGGGCAACAAACCTGCCGTCGGCCAGATCGGCGATATCCACTTCCGTTCCCTGCATCTTTGCCAGCGGGTTGTTCTTGCCGGCCAGAATGCCGATTGTCTCTTTTTCAATCAGTTCATAGCGAACCCGCGGACTGGCCGGTTCCACGGCTGCCAGGGCCAGATCCAGCCGGCCCATGATCAGCATGTCTTCCAGCCTGGCACTGCCGGCTTCCGTCAGTTCAATCCGGACATGCGGGTAGCGTTCCAGGAATTCCGGCAGGATATGCGGCACAATCTGCATGCTGCGCTGCACGCTGATGCCCAGACGCAGAATACCTTCCTGCTCATTTTTCATCCGCCGGATCCGGTTCTTCAGTTCCAGATCCTGCCGCAGCATCGTCTCCGCCGCCTCGAGCACAACCCGGCCGGCATACGTAATCTGATGCGGGCTTACGGAACGGTCAAAAATCGTCACCCCCATCTCGTCTTCAATCTGCTTCAGGGTCTGACTCAGAGAGGGCTGGGAAATGTAAAGCTTTCTTGCTGCTGCTGTGATCGAGCCTTCCTCGGCGATCGTCTTCAGATATTCTGCCTGCTTTAAGTTCATATTAAGAGATTAGCATTAGATTAATCCAATGTAAATAGATACGTTGCATAGGAATTTATTTATATCACATTAATTGTTTTTGTATTTGTTTAAAAGGGTTCCAAATAAGATGATTAAGTCACCAGAAAAGGAGGATCTTCTCTATGAAAATCCAGAAACCGGCAGTTGCCGGGACGCTGGAATCCAGTGATGTCCAGATTACCGTTGAACCAGGTAACGGCTCTGTGGAACTGGAACTTTCCAGCAGTGTTATGAACCAGTACGGTCGGCAGATCAAGGAAACCGTGCTGGCAACTCTGGAGCGGCTGGAAGTCAATGATGCCCGGGTCACTGTTGTCGACAAGGGCGCCCTGGACTGCACCATCGCTGCCCGCGTGGAATGTGCTGTGTTCCGCAGCTGCGGTGCTTCTGACAAGGATCTGCCTTGGGGAGGAATGATCAGATGATCCCGAGACCAAGACCGGAACGGTTCCGCCTCAGAAGAACCATGATGTTCATGAACGCCCAGAAGCCGGGTCTGTTCAAGGACGCGTACATTTACGGCTGTGACAGTATCATGCTCGACCTCGAGGACGCGGTGGCCGAGAACCAGAAAGACGCAGCCCGCTTCTCCCTCTATCATGCCCTGAAGACAATCGACTACGGTGATACCGAAGTCATCGTCCGCATCAACGGCCTGGATACCCCGCACTGGCAGGAAGATATCCGGGTCTGTGTCGCAGCAGGCGCTGACGGCATCCGGATTGCCAAGTGCGAAAGTGCCCAGGACGTCAAAACCGTTGAAGCAGCCGTTGAGGCAGCGGAAAAGGAATTCGGTGTCGAAGTCGGCAGAACCCTGCTGATGGCTGCCCTGGAAAGCCCGAAGGGCATCCTGAATGCCTACGAGATCTGCTCCGCTTCCGAACGCATGTTCGGCGTAGCGATCAGCGGCGGTGACTTCCGCAAGAGCATGCAGACAGTTCCGCAGCCGGATGGCGTTGACATGCTGTTTGCCCGCGGCCAGATGCTGCTGGCGGCCAGAGCTGCCGGTATCCAGTGCTTCGATACTGTCTTTACGGATCTGGATGATGAGGAAGGCTTCCGGCGTGAAGTGCTCCAGAACAAGGCCATGGGCTTTGACGGCAAGAGCCTGATCAACCCGAAGCAGATCCGCTTCGTCCACGAAGTTTACGCCCCGTCTGAAAAAGAAGTCATCCAGGCTGAAAAGATTGTCCGGACTGTCCGGGAAAATGCAGCCAAGGGCCTGGGTGTGTTCACGGTAGACGGCAAGATGATTGACATCGCTTTCCTGCCGGGGGCCGAACGGACCCTGCGCCTGGCAAAGGCATACGGAATGTATGAAGGAGATCTGGTATGAAGAATGCAGTAGGCAGAGACATCCCTGAAGAACTGCTGGTAAACGGCAAGGAAGTCTATCAGGGCAAGAATTATATGGACGGCAAGTACGTCCAGAAAGTCGGACCGAAGACCAGAAGATACGAGGCTCCGCAGGAATCCAAGATTGTCGCTTCCCTGGCTGATGCCCTGCGTCAGTGCGGTGCGAAGAGCGGCATGACCTTCAGCTTCCATCATCATCTGCGGGATGGCGACTATGTCGTCAACATGGTCATGAAGGCCGCGATCGAAGAACTGGGCCTGGAAGATCTGACCATCGCCGCAACCAGCCTCGGCAACGCCCACGATCCGATTGCCGACTACATCGAACAGGGCAAGGTCATCGGCATCCAGACCAGCGGCATCCGCGGCCGGATCGGTGAAGTTGTTTCCGCCGGCAAGCTGAAGACCCCGGCCATCGTCCGTTCTCACGGCGGCCGTCCGCGGGCCATCGAAGCCGGTGAAGTGCACATCGACATCGCCTTTGTGGCAGCCCCGACCAGTGACTGTGTCGGCAACTGCCGCGGTATCGGCGGCAAGTCCAACTGCGGCAGCATGGGTTATGCCATGACCGACGCCAAGTATGCGGACCATGTCGTGGTCGTCACCGACTGCCTGGTTGACTTCCCGAACATGCCGGCCAGCGTGGAAGCCATTGACGTTGACGCTGTCGTCGTCGTGGATTCCATCGGCAACCCGAAGAAGATTGCTTCGGCTGCCGCCCGCATCTCCCAGAACCCGCGTGACCTGATGATGGCTGAAAACGTTGCCAAGGTCATTGCCAGCACCCCGTACTTCAAGGACGGCTTCTCGTTCCAGACCGGTGTCGGCGGACCTTCCCTGGCAGCCAACCTGTTCATCGAACAGATGATGGACGAAAGAAACATCAAGATGGGCTGGGCTATCGGCGGTATCTGCGGACCGATGGTTGAACTGCTGAAGAAAGGCAAGGTCGGCAAGGTCATCGATGTCCAGGACTTCGACCTCGATGCCGTCAACAGCATCAATCAGACTCCGAACCACTTCGAGATGAGTGCATCCCAGTATGCCAACCCGGCCAACAAGGGTGCCTTCGTCAACAAACTCGACTTCGTCGTTCTGGCAGCGCTGGAAATCGACACCGGCTTCAACGTCAACGTTCTGACCGGTTCTGACGGTGTCCTGCGCGGCGCTCCGGGCGGACATCCGGATACCGCAGCCGGCAGCAAGTGCTGCATCATCGTCACCCCGCTGGTCCGCGGCCGCATGGCTACTGTCTGCGAGCACGTCGTTACCGTTACCACGCCGGGTGACTGCGTCGATGTCCTGGTGACTGACTACGGCATTGCCGTCAACCCGCTCCGTCAGGACCTGATCAAGTGCCTCGACGAAGCCGGCATCCCGCATGTTACGATCGAAAGCCTCAAGGAAAAGGCCTACAGCCTGGTCGGCCGGCCGGATGATCTGCAGTGGGAAGACAAGGTCGTTGCAGTTCTCGAAGCCAGAGACGGTACCATTCTCGACGTCGTAAAGAAAATCAAGCCTTATCACATCTGATTCATTAAAAGCAAATACTTAAGTTAAAGGGGACAAAATGTCAGAAATTCTAGTTGGAATCCTCGGGTTCCTTTGCATCATCGCCATTGTTGTAACACTCTTCCGGAGTATCACTCTCCCTTCCATCGCCTTCATTCTCTTCCCGTCCATTCTGGGCCTGATTCTCGTTATCGGCGGTTACTATACGTTTGATAACCTGGCTGCCCTGATCAAGGCCGGCTTCTCCTCCACAGGTCCGACTGCTGCCCTGTTCGTCTTCTCCGTCCTGTACTTCGGTATCATGACGGACGCCGGCATGTTCGATGTCATCATCGGCAAGCTCATGAGCCTGGTTGGTGACAATGTCATCGGTGTCGCTGTCATGACAGCTGTCATCGCGCTGATCGGCCATCTCGACGGCGGCGGCGCTTCCACCTTCTGCATTGTCGTTCCGTCGATGCTGCCGGTATACAAGAAGATGCACATGCGGCCAACCACCCTGCTGCGGATTGCCGTCCTGGCCATGGGTGTCCTGAACCTGATGCCGTGGGCCGGTCCGACCATGCGGGCTGCCTCCGTGCTGGGCATGGAAGCCGGCAAGCTGTGGAACACTCTGCTGCCGATCCAGGTCTTCGGTATCATTCTCGCTCTGGCCCATGCTGTTCTTGCCGGTGTGCAGGAAAAGGCAAGAGGCGCAGGCCTGAACGGCAAGCTGGCCCAGGAAGAGGGCGAAGTTGCTGCTGAAGAAACAGAAACACAGACTGCCGAAGTCAATGACCTGGCCCGGCCGAAGCTGTTTGCCTTCAACCTGATTCTGACCATTGCCGTCATTGCCATGCTGATCTGGGATGTTTTCCCGAGCTATGTGCCGTTCATGTGCGGTGTTGTCATTGCCCTGATGGTTAACTATCCGGGTGCCAAGATCCAGAAGAAGATCATCAACCTGCATGCCGGTCCGGCGCTGACCATGTGCTCCACCCTGATGGCTGCTGCTGTCCTGATGGGTATCCTCGTCAAGTCTGTCACTGTCAACGATGTTGCCATTCCGTCGGTTGTTTCCTGCATGTCTGCCATCATCAAGATGATCCTGCCGGCTGCGCTGGGCAAGCACCTGCCGCTGGTCATCGGTATTCTCTCTGTTCCGCTGGCTCTGGCCTTCGATACAGACTCCTACTTCTACGGTATGCTGCCGGTCATGATCGGTATCGGCGAAGGCTTCGGCGTTGCCGCCCTGCCGATTGCGATTGCCATGGTTGTCTGCCGCAACTGCGCTACTTTCATCAGCCCGATGGTTCCGGCTACCCTGCTGGGTGTCGGCCTGGCTGATGTCGACATCAAGGACCACATCAAGGCAAGCTTCTTCTACGTATGGGGATTCTCCATCCTCTGCATGATCTTTGCCGTCCTGATCGGTCTGATGCCGCTCTGATGCATTACAGGCAGGTACTGTCAGGCAGTACCTGCCTTTTTTCCTGAATTATGAGATCATGTTAGTGGAGCTGAAAAAATGACAGACGCAAACAATACTGTAAGCCTTGAAGAAATGCTGGCGGCCCGGGAACAGCGGGTATACCGGCAGGAGGCCCTCCGCCGGAAATACGGTGTGCCGCTGGTTTCCTTTTCGATGAATATCGCGGGACCAATCAAGAATACACCGGCGATTGAGCGGACATTTGATGAAGGCCTGCGGCTTCTGCGGGCTGCCGTCAGCGGTCATTTCACCATCTGCGAACAGATCGTCACCCGGGCCAAAACCGGCTGTGAAGCCGTCATGGCCATGGCCGGGGATGCGGCTGAGATCAAGCAGCTCTGCGTGCGGATTGAAGAAGGCGCCCCGGTCGGCAGGCTCTTTGACATGGATGTCATTGATTCTGACGGCAGGAAGCTGGACCGGGCCCGTGAGCGCAGCTGCATTGTCTGCGGCCGTCCCGGACGCACCTGTGCCTCCCGCCGGCTCCACAGTGTCAGTGAACTGCAGGAAGCATCCCGCTCCCTGATCGCCGGCTACTGGCTCGACACCGATGCTGAAAAGGCAGCCCAGATGATCGTCTCGGCCCTGAGCGAAGAAATCTGCACCACCCCGAAACCGGGACTGGTGGATCTGAACAACAACGGCAGCCATAAGGATATGGATGCCCCGCTCATGCTCAAGAGTGCCCAGTCGCTTCTGCCCTGTTTCAAGACCGCTTTCCGGATCGGTTATGAGAACCGGTCATACCCGGCAGAGGATTCTTTCCCGAAGCTGCGTCAGGCCGGCCTGGAAGCCGAAAAAACGATGCTCGAGGCCACTTCCGGGGTGAATACCCATAAGGGCGCAATCTTCCATTTCAGCCTGATTTCCGGCGCTCTGGGGCGTCTGTATGACGGCACGCTGTCTGCTTCGGCTGCGGCCGTAGCAGAGACCGTCAAAGCCATCTGCCATGATGTCCTGGCAAAGGAACTCGAGCAGCTCGCCCAGGGCAGCGGCACGACCTTCGGCGCCAAGATGTACTGGCAGTACGGCATCCGCGGGGCCCGCGGGGAAGCCATGGACGGCTATCAGACCATTATCGAGGAAATCCTGCCGGCTTTCCGCAATGACCTTGAAAAGACCGGTGATTACGGCAAGGCAGGCAGTATTGCCCTGCTGCGGATCCTGGCAGCTACCGAAGATACCAACATGATTCACCGCGGCGGCCATGAACTGGCCAGGCAGACAAAAGAAAAAATCACTGCCCTGCTGGAGGATGAGATCACCGAAGAGATCCTGCTGGATCTGGACAGATCCTTCATTGAACAGAATCTCTCGCCGGGCGGCTCGGCCGATCTGCTCGGTATTCTCTACTTCTTCCACGAACTTGAAACACACTGATAAAACGGACCTGTAGTCAAGATATGCACGTCCGTTTTTTCTATTCTGAAATCAGGAGCACACTGGTCCTGATCATAGTAGGAAGATAACCTTCATAAAACATATGATTAAGAGGTCAGGAGCACCAGCGGTTCCTGGCCTTTCTGCTGTAGGCATACAGTCAGATCGGCCCGGGTAAAGTAAGGACGTTGCGTTTTTTAGACCCGGCTATGCCGCGAGTCAGTAACAAAAAACGTTCTGCTTCCCTCTTGTGTCATAGCCCGTTTTATCAAAATGGTACGTAAGAAAAACGAATTACGATGCCGTATATAATCCAGAAAAATGGTCTGATACAGGGTGCAGGGAAGACTTGCCAGGGATCTATGCATAAAGGGAGGTTCCTATGAGAGGACCAGTCATCACGGTAGATGTCTCCAAAGGCAGCTGCCACTACCAGCCGTTCCTTGAGAAAGGAAAACCATTCCGCAAGCCGAAGGTACTGCACGATACCATTGAAGGTTTTGTGGATCTTCAAGCGGTCATTCAGAAAGTAATGGAGAAAAGTGAATGCGATGCTGTACCGGTAATATTCGAAGCTACCGGTGTCTATCACCGCTGCCTCCAGAAGTACCTGGACGATCATGAAATGCCGTATTACATCATTTCACCGCTGTTATCTGCCGCATATCGCAAGACCAATCTGCACAGTAATAAGACTGACGATCTGGACTGTGCACATATTGCCAAAGCTTATTACGATGAGGAGAAACTTCTTCCGCATCAGAAACAGAATGATCTGTTCATCAGACTGCAGAGACTGAACCGCTACTATGAAGTGGAACTGAATCATTTGAGGATGTACAAGGTGAACTTCAGAAATTATCTGGATATCATCTATCCCCGCATGGATAAGTGCTTTAAAGGGCATTCCAGTCTGTATGATCCTGTGGCTATGGAGGTGCTGAAGAAGTACCCGCATCCGTTACTTCTTCTTAAGCACAGAGAAGAGACGATCATTAAGGCAATCGTAAAGAAGACAGACCATAAGCTGCGATTCGTCGCCGAAATTGTTCATAGGATGTATGAATGCGCAGAGCACTGTTATTCCGGATGTGATAACACTGAGATCGAAGTGATCAAACTGCCGGAACTTATTGAACAGCTTCAGAGTCAGATGGCACTCTGTGACAGGATTCTCTGCGAGTTGGTCGAAGAAGCACGGGCTGTACCGTACTTCGCAAGTATTCGTTCCATCGTCGGAATCGGGGATAATCTGGCAGCACGGTTGATCGCAGAACTGGGGGATATGAGCAGATTCAAAAACAAACATGCAATTGCGGCATATGCAGGTCTGAATCCTAAGATCCAACAGTCCGGAGATGTGGACGGCACACACTTACGGATATCAAAGAAAGGAAACCGACATCTGCGGTGTCTTCTGTACTTAGGCGCATCGTGCAATTATCGCTTGAAGAAGAACGATCCAATTTATCAGTTCAACAAAAAGAAAAGGCAGCAGTCTCTATCGCCATTGAGATCCAAAGCTGCCAATATCGCTGCCGCGCATAAGTTATTGGTCGTAATCTATGCGCTTTCCAAGAGCGGCGAATTATACCGTTCCTGATCGAATTATAGATCATTTCAAAACGAATTGGGAGTATGTCTCCTGTTTTCATCATGCGAATTTTGAAGGAAACGATTTATTGAAGAAACATACTCCGGGGGTTGACTTAAGTTATCAAATTTTTGTTATTCAGTGTTTTTTCTCTGCCAGTTTCCTGCAGTATTCCTCAAATGTCTTCAGGTCCCCATAGGACGCAAAGTCAAATACCTGGTCCTTGTCCCTGTCACCTTTCCAGTAGATATACAGCCAGGGTCCGGAATCACCGCTCTCAGCCGAATCTTTCCGCCGGCTGACCGTACCGTCCTTCAGCAGTTCCATGGCCTCGGCCCAGCCGGCCTCACCGATTTCAATCGTGCCCACAGCAGTCCTGTCTTCTTCCGTTGTCCAGCCGTAATCGTTCGGCCTTTCCCTGGTTTCGTGGAAGAACATGTACTTTCCGTCCTCGGTATAAAAGCGGTATCTCTGATAGAAGGCATTGTAGTTGATATTCTCGTAGGTGTAGTAAAAATCCCTGACATCAGTGATCGGTATATTTCTGTTTGTGATTCTGGCAGACAGGTCCGCATTCTCCTTTTTCGTGCAGCCGCCAGGTATGACTGCGGCACACAGTCCGACCAGGAATGCCTTCAGGTATCCCTTCATATTACTTCCACCCCGCTTCCGTATCTTGATCTTCAATATCATTCTATAATGAACATCATTTATTATCAAAACGACAGGATGTCATCTCCGGTTTGTGAAATGTAACAGAGTCCTGTTTTTCTGATGTATCGACTAAAACGAGGCCCATATGTTCTAAGAGAAAAAAGCAGAATATCAATCAATTCTGCTTTTTGCTGTGTCTTAAGCTTTTTTCAGGGTGATCTTTACATCTGCCAGATCATCCGGTACGGCAAATTCTTCCGTACATGGTTCATACCCTTCCGGTACCTTCTGAACATGAACCGTATACGGTCCCTGCTCCGCCGCAAACGACGTAATCCCTTCCGCATCTGTCTTTCCTGCCATGCAGGTGATATCAGAACAGAACTGGACCGTTGCACCGGCTACCGGATTTCCGGCCTCGTCACTGACAATGATCCGGCAGGTATTTCCTTTTTCGGCGGCAGGTTCTTCCACAGCCGGTGCCGCTGCGGCAGCTTCCCCGGCAAGCAGGCTGTCGATTGTCTTTTCATAATCCGAAATGTCTGCCGGCACCCCGATCACCGGGTAGGTCATGATCTTTCCTTCCCGGTTGACAAAGATCGTGGTCGGGAACGCTTCCACCGCCAGTTCATCCATGCCTTCATACGGCAGAAGATTGATATACGTCAGATTCTTTTCGGCAATCAGTTTCCGGCACTCATCCGCCTTTTCCGCCGCATCGTCACAGAAGCCGACAATACCGGCATTCTTTTTTTCCAGACGCCGGTGCATATTGCCGAGCTCTTCCAGTTCTTTCCTGCACGGCCCGCACCAGGTTGCCCAGATATTGATCATCGTCACATCATGGCCAGCGAACAGATCTTCACTCTTAACCGGGTTACCGTCGATGTCCTTTGTTTCAAACCGGATTGTCTTGCCGACCAGTTCGGCCCCGGGGATCTGCGGCCCCATATATTCAGCCTTTTTCAGAGCTTCAATCAATTCTGTCTGAAGGATACGGAACTCTTCCGCAAAAGCAGGTTCAATTGCCTTCATATATTTTTCATCGTTGTCCCGGTCGGTGATGGCATAGTACGTGATATCCCCGTAACGGCCGGTTTCCGTGAAATCGTCTTCGGATACATCACCCATTTCCAGTATCTCAGCGATCTCTTTCGGTTTCTTCCCGCCGCCGATGCCGATCACCACCAGCAGGCTGCCCATGGCCTCAGACAGTTTCAAGGCGTCTTCCTGGCTCAGCTCACCGGTCGGGGATTTGGCAGCCATGGCTTTCATCTCTTCCTGCAGAACAGCGATATAGGTGTACAGCATGAAATAGATCCCGTCTCCCCGGTTACCGATGGCCATCGGTGATACCAGTCCTTTGGGATGATCAAACAGATCAGGATAAGTCAGACGGAAGCCCATGTTATGAAATGTTTCTGTATGTGCCATATGATTTCTCCTTTTATTCAGCCATAAATATTATATTTAATTTTACCCGTTCATTTCCACATCAGTCATCCGCAGCGGCCGATAAACAACCCTGCCGGAAATACCAAAAAAGCCCGATTTTCTGCGGAAAACCGGACTTCCTTAGAATAAAAAATGGCGCCTCAAACAGGGCTCGAACCTGTGACCTAGCGGTTAACAGCCGCTCGCTCTGCCGACTGAGCTATTGAGGCGTGCATAGGTAATATACCACCCGGCAACCCCAAATGCAAGCATTTTCTTCACCAATATCAGAATAATTTCTCGGTGGACTTCCGGCATATATGATAGGATATTCGGGTGAGGTATAAAACAATGAATACTGTACAGATCAGAACCGCACAGGGCATCCTGGAAGGTGAACAGCGGGAGAACCTGATGATCTTCCGCGGCGTGCCGTATGCCAAGCCGCCGGTCAATGAACTGCGCTGGCATGCCCCGCAGCCGGCAGAAGCGTGGGACGGTGTCCGTTCCGCCCTTTCCTTCGGCCCGGCCGCCCCGCAGCCGGATATGGCCGCAAATCCGTTCTACGGCAAGGAATTCTATACGGATCCCCGTTATCCCCTGCCGGAACAGAGTGAAGACTGTCTGTATCTGAATATCTGGGCTCCCCCGGTCAGTGAAGAGAAGAAGTACCCGGTTGCGGTATGGATTCACGGCGGTGCCTTTGATCATGGCTTCGGTCATGAAATGGAATTTGACGGGGAAGCGTATGCCCGGGAAGGTGTCATTCTTGTCACCATCAACTATCGGGTCGGCATCCTCGGTTTCCTCGCCCTGCCGGAACTGGCGGAACAGGATGAACATCACAGCACCGGCAACTACGGTATTCTGGACCAGATCCAGGCCCTGAAGTGGGTGCAGGAGAATATCGGTGCCTTCGGCGGTGATCCGGACCAGGTCACGGTCTTCGGTCAGAGTGCCGGGGCAATCAGCACCCAGACCCTGCTGAGCTCCCCGTTATGCAAAGGCCTGTTCCACCGGGCCATCATGCAGAGCGGTGCCGGCTATCACAACAACCTGACATCTGCCCGCACGATGGATCATGCCGGCCATGTCAGCCTGCTGGCCATGAACCTGCTCGGGGCAGAGACCCTCGATGACATGTACCGCATGCCGGCGGAGAAGTTCGTGGAGATCCTGCCGGAGCTCTACAGTCATATCGGCGGTCTGGCTTTCCGGCCGACCATTGACGGCTATGTCCTCGATGAAGATCTGAATGAGGTCATCCGCCATGACCGGCAGATGCCGGTCCCGGTCATGATCGGCACCACTGCCGATGACATCACCGTCGATCCGAAGCGCGATGCCCAGGACGGCCCGCTGTACCTCGGCTGCATCAACTTTGCCTTTGTCCATCCCTCGCAGACCTATGTGTATTACTTCACCCACCGGCTGCCGGGTGATGATGCCGGGGCCTTCCATTCGTCCGAACTGTGGTATACGTTCGGCACACTGAACCGCTGCTGGCGGCCGATGACACCGCATGATTCCCTGCTCAGCCGGCGGATCATCGGTTACTGGACTTCCTTCATGAAGACCGGCATCCCGGATTACTACTGGCCGGCCTGCAACCACGAACAGAAGATCCCGTACATTAAAACCCTCGAATAAAATATACTCGAATGAAAAGGATTCCCTGCGGAATCCTTTTTTTCAGCTTTCTTCAATGAACCGGATCAGTTCTTCCTTGGTCTGGGGCTGCCAGTGGCCGCTGACGGCTGTTTCAAACGGCAGACTTTCCAGCAGTTCGATCATCTGGTGCGCCTTGTGCGGATCCACGTGCCAGTCGGGATAGACCCCGCAGGCCGCATCACCGAGCAAAAGCACCTTCTCTTCCGGGATCAGCACATACGTCGAATCCTCCGTATGCGGTGAGGGACCGCGGAACAATACCGCCGTGATCCCGCCAAGGTCAATCATCATCTGCCCGTCAAAGACCAGATCAGCTGTGCCGACCCGCATTTCCTGTCCCGGGGCATACTCCAGAGCAATGGACGGCTCCATGGCCATCAGCTGCCGGGCATAGTCCGGTGACATGTTTTTCTGCACCTCACGCAGGCACTGATCGGTTTCCATGTTGGCAATCGAGATGCCGTGAATCCATGGCAGGGCGAAGCTGTGATCCCAGTGCCAGTGAGTCAGCACGGTAAAGTCAGGCAGCGGTTTCCGGGCCTTCTGCAGGGCCTCATAGAACTCCTGCAGGTGCAGGGAGGAATGGCCTGCATCCACGGCCATGGTGTATTTTTCGCCCTGGATATAGCCCAGGATCGGCCGATCACGCTCGTCCTCAAACGGGGCCAGCAGGATGTGCTCACTCCACTGTGTCAGTTCCATCTGCCTCTCCCTTTGTCAGCCGGATATGTTCGATGCGGCCATAGCCGTTCTTATTCAGGAACTGCCGGGCAACCCGGTTGTCCGGGCCGATATCCGCAAAGACCTGTGCCTTGCTTTCTTCGGCCAGTTCGGCGGCCCGCTGCAGCAGCAGGGAACCGATACCATGCCGGCGGAAATCCTTTTTCACATACAGGTGGCTGATCAGGCAGTCAACGCCGATGGCGGCTGTGACAAAGCCGACCGGCTGGCCGCTCTGCACCGCCGAAAGGACGGTATCCCCTCTTTCCAGGGCTTCTTCCAGCAGGTCCCTGGCCAGTTCCAGATCCGCGTCATCAGTGAGTTTCATTTCCTTCAGATAGGCCGCGGCCAGGAGTACAGTGCCGACCAGGTTCTTCCGGTTGATCTCGACTATGCGGATATTCTGTTCCGTGGTGCGGACCATGACCGGCTCTTCATCTTCTTCCGCTTCGTCCTCGTCTTCTGCCGGTGCCAGCGGCTTTTCATCGTAGTATTCCAGGCCGTTTTCCAGGCACCAGTCAATCGCCTTCCAGCGGTACGCCTGTTCCTTGTAGCGATACCAGTCGGCGGTCAGATCAAACCGCTCGCAGGTCGCCCGGAACATGCGGAACGCCCCGCGGCCGCGGATCGCGTTGCCCAGCCACTCCCTGGCCTCATCATCCTTCACCTGTTCGATGAAGTCCTCCATGATGCCGTAATCGTTGATTTCATAGTGATCCGGCAGGGCAATCAGGTCATGATTCTCATTGCGCTCATGACTGCCGACAAACCGATCCGTGTCGACATCATACCAGTAACTCTCTTCCCCTGACGTCATATCCAGGGCATCCATGACATCCTGCAGATTTACTTTCATGTTTCATTCCTTCTTTCCTGTTCAGCGTATCACATCAAAAAGAGCCGGATCAACTACCGGACTCTTCTCGCAAACGCAATGCCGTCACCGATCTCCGCATGATATTCCACCGCAAACCGCGGCTCCACCATGAGCCAGTTGCGGAAACTGCGGATCTTGGCCGTCATCTGTCTGGTGCTGCGGTTGTGGGTCAGTTCGGGATGGTCCACAATCCCGTGAAAGCAGAGATTGTCAAACACGAAGACCGTGCCCTTGCGGGAATTCGCAAAGAAATGCTCCAGATAGCGGCGGTACTGCGACTTGGCCGCATCCACGAAGATCAGGTCATAGATCTCATCTGTCTGATAGTCCATGGCATCGGTCAGATGGACCCGGATCCGGTCGGCCAGGCCGGCCGCGGTGATATTCGCTTCCGCCTGCGCTGCCATCTGCGGATCGATTTCCAGTGTATCCACGGTAATATCCGGGCGCACCATGGCCATGTTCATGGCCGAATAGCCGACTGCCGTCCCGAGTTCCAGGATCTTGCGGATCTTTTCATGCCGGCGGATATAGTCCAAAAGGCTGCTGAGGCCGTCCTCCATCATGACCGGCACATGGTTCTGGCGCGCTTCTTCGCCAAGTTTTTCCAGTTCTTCCTCAGTCATTGTCCACCAGGTCCAGATGATTGATATCAAGGCTGTAGATGACGTTTTTCCGCTCGACAATGACCCGCATCCGGCGGCACAGTTCTTCGTCCTTCCGGATGTTTTCGAGC
>JAFWEA010000057.1 GCA_017543005.1 Solobacterium sp.
AATCGGTCTGCGCTATCACGGCTGCCATATATCCGCAAAGGAAAGCGTCGAGGGGATCCGTAAGGCCAAGGCGAGCGGCTATGATGTCAGTGCCGAAGTCACGGCCCATCACCTGCTGCTGGAAGACCGCGATGTCAAGGGTCCCAACTGGAAGATGAATCCGCCGCTGCGCAGTCACGAAGACCGCATGGCGCTGATCGAAGCGCTTGAAGACGGAACCCTGGATTTCATTGCCAACGACCATGCCCCGCACACCCTCAAGGATAAAGACCAGCCGATGGCCACTGCGGCCTTTGGCATCATCTCGCTGGAGACCAGCTTCCCGCTGCTGTACACCGAATTCGTGCACCGTACGAAAAGATGGACACTGGCGCAGCTGGTTGCCTGGATGTCCTGGAAGCCGGCTGAGCGGTTTGGCCTGGAGAAGACCGGCCGGATTGCCGTCGGCTGGCACAGTGACCTTGTCCTGGCGGATCTTGAAACCGAGCGGGTCATCGATAAAAATACATTCTTTTCAAAAGGACGCAATACACCGTTTGACGGATGGACGGTCTATGCCGGGATCCGGGAAACGATCAAAAACGGCAGAACCGTCTGGAAAGGGGAATAAATGGAACGCATACTTGTACTGGAAGACGGTACATGGTTTAAGGGCGAGGCAGTCGGAACGGATCATTTCCGCATCGGCAGCCTGATCTTCAATACAGCCATGACCGGTTATCAGGAGATCATTAGCGATAATGCGAATGCCGGCAGTATGGTTGTCATGACCTATCCGCTGATCGGTGCCTACGGCATCAACCGGGATGACAGTGAAAGTCTGAAGCCTTCACTGGCCGGTCTGATCGTCCGGGAAATCTCAGACACACCCTCCAATTTCCGCAGTGTGGAAACCCTGGAGACCTATATGAAGCGGATGGATATTCCGGGCATTAAACATGTGGATACCCGGGCCATTGTGCGGCATCTGCGCACCCATGGCACCATGCGGGCATCCTTCTGCAGCAAAGAGGCGGAAATTGACGCAACTGTGGCTGCGATCAAGGCATATGTCCCGGCCGAACATCCAGTCAGGACCGTCTCGACCCGCAGCATCTACACGATCCCGGGCCGAGGCAAAAAAGTGCTGATGATCGACTATGGTGTCAGCCTGAGCATGCTGAGACGCTGTGCCGAGCGGGATTATGACCTGATCGTAGCGCCGTATGACATCAAGGCGGAAACCGTTCTGGATTACCATCCGGAAGGCATCCTGCTGTCCGGGGGTCCGGGCAATCCGGCCTTCCTGTTCAGCCAGATCGAAGCGATCCGCAAGCTGATCGGCACTTTGCCGGTGTATGGGTACGGGCTGGGCTGTGAGCTGCTGGGGCTGGCCTGCGGGGCGGATCTGGAAGCCCTGCCGCACGGTCACCACGGCCCCAACCAGGCAGTTGTCGACACACAGGCTGACCGGGTCCTGATTACAAAGCAGAATCACCAGTATGCCCTGAAGGCAAAATCACTGGAGGCCGCCGGCCTGACCCTGACATATCGTTCACTGAATGACGGCAGCGTGGAAGGGATTGCCCATGCCGAATCCGGCTGTGCCGGCGTTGAGTTCGATCCGGATGACCGGTTTTTCACTGCGTTTGAAGCAGCCATGGAAAGGAAGGATGACTGATGCCGAGACGGGAAGATATACATAAGATCATGGTGATCGGCTCCGGTCCGATTGTGATCGGACAGGCAGCCGAATTTGACTATGCCGGTTCACAGGCCTGTGCTTCCCTGCGGGAAGAGGGCTACGAAGTTGTCCTGATCAACTCCAATCCGGCCACGATTATGACCGATACGGCTATTGCCGACCGCGTCTATATCGAACCGCTGACGCTGGAATCCGCCAAGCGTGTCATCTTCAAGGAACGTCCGGATGCGATCCTCGGATCCCTGGGCGGCCAGACCGGTCTGAACCTGGTCGTAGATCTGCACAATGACGGCATCCTGGATGAATTCGGGGTGGAAATTCTCGGTACGGACCTGCAGGCCATTAACCAGGCCGAGGACCGCGAGATGTTCCGTTCCCTGATGCAGGAGATCCATGAGCCGATTCCGGAAAGTGTCATCGTCCACAGCATTGAAGAAGCAGTTGCCTTCGGTGATGTGCAGGGTTACCCGCTGGTTGTCAGACCGGCCTATACGCTCGGCGGCACCGGCGGCGGCTTTGCCCATAACGAAGAAGAACTGCGCCACATCACCGATACGGGTCTCAAGATGTCCCCGGTGCATCAGTGCCTGATCGAACAGTCGATTGCGGGTTACAAGGAAATCGAATATGAAGTCATGCGCGATGCCAAGGACAACGCGATCACGATCTGCAGCATGGAGAACGTTGATCCGGTCGGCATTCATACCGGTGACTCCATCGTCGTGGCGCCGGTGCAGACCCTGACAGATTATGAGAATCATATGCTGTCGAGTGTTGCCCTGAAGATCATCCGGGCCCTGCGCATCTGCGGCGGCTGCAACGTCCAGCTGGCCCTGGATCCCAAGAGCTTCAAGTACTAT
>JAFWEA010000058.1 GCA_017543005.1 Solobacterium sp.
ACCGACACCGTTGGTATCGACGACTTCCGAACCGGTAATCTCACCGTTTTCAATCGTATAGAGTTCAAATTTCTGTGTTCTTCCGAAATGCTGGAAGACCATGTCATTTTCATACGTTACTGCAACAATCATGTTCTGTTTTCTCCCTATGAGTTATTTCTTTTTCTTCCTGGCAAATATTTCACCGGCCACGACCGCCGCCGCAGCTGCCCCGGCAATCCAGAAAGCGCCCATACTTTTTTTCGAGTGATCGAAAAGCCATTTCAGCAAAGCATCCCCGCTCTCGCCGGGCGAGAAGACATAGAATCTTTCCTGCGTATCGCTCATGTTCTCCCAGCGCACTGTCATTTCTGCATGACTGCCATCCAGCATCATGATCTCCGGATCACTGACATATCTGCGGACAATGCTTCCCTGCCGCAGCAGATTCAGCAGCTCCTGCCATTCCGCTTCACTGATTTTCTTTTCGGTCTCGTGATGTTTTGAACTGCTGTCATAATAGTCCGCTGACATCATGATTTCCCTGCCGGACCGGTATACGGAAATATGGTTGTTGCCTTCGGCCGTATCACCGCTTGTGTCCCAGCTGAACATGGTCACCAGAGCCGGGTCCACATCTTCATCCCAGCGCAGCTGTTCCTGCTCGGGGAAGAAATCCCGGGGATCCATCTTATCGGTCACTCCTTCCGAGAGAAGCGTATCTGCCTGCAGTGCCTGCACATGGAAACGGACACTCACCGGGAAGCCGTTTTCCTGACAGTACCAGGCCAGCTGGTCCAGGCAGTCACTGCCGCTGCCGGATTCCGTATATGAAACCAGTTCATTGTCACTCTCATCGAGCATGGTGATCCGGTAAGAATCCGCCCCCGGGATTTCCTCCCATCCCAGACGCAGGTTGCCGTAATCGGTATTTACATTGATTTCCATATCCTGTCCTTCCGCCTGCGCCGGCTGAAACGCCCCGAACAATAAGAGCAGAAGCCCGGCTGCCATAATTGCATACATCCTTTTCATGAATTCATCATATCAGATTCCCTGCCGTTTGTAGATAATCCTGTCTGTATAAAAAGAACTGCTGTTCCGCTGCCGAATAAAAAAACGTATATTTGATGTAACGAAATCCTTCTTTACCGCATTAACCGTATGAAAGGAGAACGCGATGACAGAGATGGAAGAAATCTACAGACAGCACGCTGTCACTGTATATCGGTATCTTCTTTCCATGACACATGATGAAAGCCTGGCCGAAGAACTGACCCAGGAGACGTTCTATCAGGCGGTGCGCACCCTTGACCGTTATGACGGCAGCTGTGCCGTGTCCACCTGGCTGTGTGCGGTTGCGAAAAACGTGTACCGCCGGCACTGCCGGAAACATCCCGAAACGGTCGAGATACAGGAATGGAATCTGCCCGGACCGGGTTCGGAGGAAACCGTGCTGGCATCCGCGGAACGGGTCGATATTCTGCGCCGGCTGCACCTGCTGCCGGAACCGGGACGCGAAATCATGTATCTGCGCATTTACGGAACATTATCATTCCGGGAGATCGGCGAGATCTTCGGCAAGAGCGAAAACTGGGCCAGGGTGACCTATTACCGGGCCCGGGAGAGACTGCGAAAGGAGTTTGAACATGACAAAGATTCCATGTGAAGTGATACGGGATCTGCTGCCGCTGTATATTGACGGCCTGACTTCCGAAACAACAGACAAGGTGATTGCGGAACATCTGGAAGAATGTGAAGAGTGCCGCAATCTCTATCGGCAGATGAAGGAACCGGAAAAGCCTGCGGTCCCGGACCAGCCGGAAATCGATTACCTGAAAACGATCCGGAAGCGTTCCCGCCGGCGGGTTCTGCAGGCAGTGGCCGGGGTGCTGCTGGCAATGCTGGCTGTGCTTGGCTGGCGCGTCTTCCTGCATGGCAGTCAGCCTTCCGGCAGTCAGTTCGCCGCAGAAGCGGCCGTTGACGGTACCCGGGTCAGTGTGCAGGGCCAGGTGACTGACAGCCTGCATACGGTCAGTGATGTTTCCTTCACCGAAGAAAACGGCACGGTTACCGTAACGGTTTCCACCGTCCTGCCGAGTTTTGTCCATAGCTCCGGCTCGTTCCAGGAAGAATATACCGCATCCCAGCCGGTTCATACGGTGATCCTGAACGGCCAGGTGCTTCTGCAGGACGGCATCACGATCAGCCGGGAATGCAATGAAATCATGGCAACCGCCCATCCGTATGTCGGCGACATGTCAGCCAACACACGCTCGGCCACAGCCGTGGGCATCAGCCGCAGATTCGGGCCGTACACCAACAGCCTGCAGACGGAGGCAGAGCCTTACAGCTGGACCATTACCCTGGAGGAACCGCTCAAAGACCGGCTGTATCAGGAGATGGAAATGGACCGCTGCGGGGCCGTCCTGATCGCTGTGACAGATAATCTTTCCGAAGTCCGCTTCGCTTACCGGGCTGACGGAGAAGACTGTCTGCGCATCATCACTGCGGACCAGGCTGACAAAAAAGCCGGTTTCCCGGTCAAACAGGCAGCCGGCAGCTATGCCCTGCTCCAGCAACTTCTCAACTGAATCACATAAAAACCGGGCCCGTCAGGGTCCGGTATCTTTTCTTATTTACTCCCACACATCGCTGAACCGGTCCGCCAGGAATGCCAGGTCCGTGCGGTCATCCAGCTCCTGCTGCACCTTCTCGGCCAGCAGGATTTCATCGGTGATAATGCCGTCTGCCTCGCTGTCCAGGAACTTGTACAGTCCGGTTTCGGTATTGACCGTCCAGACAATGGCTTTCTTGCCGGCCGTATGAATCTGTTCGATCCGGTTCTCCGTGGCCATTTCTTCCTCCATGATCAGACAGTCACAGTTCAGGGAAGCGATATTGCCCAGACCGGCAAAGAATAGCGTCCCGGTTTCAAATTCCGGATAGTTCGTCTCGATATAATTGATCACATCGTAATTCAGCGAGATGAAGACGATATCATCCTGACAGTCTTTTTCCCGGACGATCTTGACCAGGTCATCAGCCATCTGCCGGTCAGCCGTGGCCCCCTTCAGTTCGATATAGAGGATTTCCCGGTCTTTGATGAAATCAAGCATTTCTTCGATGGTCACGACCGGCAGTTCCGCCCCGTTGCCGGTGGTATCCTTGATCCGCAGCTGTGATATCTCTTCCATCGTCATATCCTGCGGTTTGCGGTCCACCCCGGTCAGCCGTTTGAAACTGTTGTCATGATTGATGATGTAATGATTGTCCGCGGTCCGCTGCACATCGATCTCACTGCCGTGGCAGCCATGATCAATCGCTGCCTGCAGGCCTTCCATGGAGTTCTCCGAGGCCATCGTGCCGCCGGCCCGGTGCGCAATCAGATTGACCGGCTCCTTGTCCGGGAAGATCTGACTGAACAGGCCGCCAACCAGGACTGCCAGCAGGGCCAGCACCAGGAAGACCGCCGTAATGCGGACTATCTTGAAACGGTACAGGAACCGCTTGGGCCGCTCCGGGAACATCTCCTGTTCCTGGCCGGTCCAGCTCCGGTACATCCGGGTCACCATCATCATGAGATAGGAAGAACCCAGCAGGCTGATCACTGAGCACAGGTAGCCGCCCATCAGCAGCACCAATACACAGAGGGAGCGGTAAATGAGTGTCATCGTCTGCTGATCGCTCATTTCTCCCGCCATCGGATCCACAAAAAGCCGCGGCGGCAGATGCATGCCGTATATTTCCAGCGCCACCAGCGGCACGATCCGGAACAGCAGATGACCGGCAAAGGTAATCATGCCGATCATCAGCAGGGCCTTGATCACCCTGGCCACCAGTTTTCTGCCATGCAGCTTCATGATCCCGGCCGAGACGCGCATCCCCTGCCGCGGAGTCATGCCGTCCAGCAGAACAGCGTGCATCGTAAACAGATAACGATAGCCGATGATGATCAGCACAAGGATCACCGCAAGATAAACCAGGATCAGCATCGGTCTGGAAAAGATAAACTCCTGGATGAAATTCGGAATATACAGGGCCTCGGTCAGACTGATGGAAAAACCGATGCCGCCCAGCGGCACGGCAATGATCACATACAGCATCGTAAGGATGCCGGCCGGGGTCATAAACCGTTTCAGGGCCGCAATACCGCGCCTGACCTCAGAAAAAAAGCCGGACCGGCGGCCGGTCATGATGTCATCAGCCAGGAAGATCTGCACAAACACTTCCGCCGTCACAAACAGGAACGCCAGAAAACCGCCCAGCAGCACCGTCACGGGCATCCGCCAGCTGAGCACGAAATGTCTCATATTTGCCGTTGTAAAAGCCGTACCGGAAGAATTGATGATCACATCAATCAGCCAGCCGGTAAGCTGGAGCATCAGCAGCATGAAGATTGTGACCCGCAGCTGGAAACTCCACATCTCCGGCAGGGCTTCCATCACCAGTCTGCGGAAAGAGATCTGTTTGACTTCCGCAGGATCGCCGTTTTTGTTGATTTTGTTGTTCACCCTGCTATTCTACCACTGTTCCGGCAGGTTACGGATTGTTATAATGCGGTTATCAGGAGGGAACCGTATGAAAACAATCGGCCTCATCGGGGGCATGAGCTGGGAAAGCACCGTCCCCTATTATCAGATCATCAACGAAACCGTCAGGGAACACCTCGGCGGACTGCACAGCGCCAAGATCATCCTGTACTCCGTGGAGTTCGACGAAATCGAAAAATACCAGTCTTCCAATCAGTGGGACAAGGCTGCCGAAGTCCTGGGCAAGGCCGCACATGGCCTGGAACTGGCCGGGGCTGACTTCATCCTGATCTGCACCAACACCATGCATAAGATCTACAACGAAATCCAGGCCGCCGTCAGTGTACCGGTGTATCACATTGCCGAACTGACTGCCGATGAACTGGCAAAGCAGGGCATCGCAAAAGTCGGCCTGCTGGGCACCCGTTACACCATGACCGAGGATTTCTACAAGAAAGTGCTGACCGACCGCGGTATTGAAGTCCTGATCCCGGAGAAGAATGAAGACATTCAGATGATCAATACGGTCATCTTCGATGAACTGTGCCAGGGCATCATCCGCGAAGAAGCGAAGCAGGAATACCTGCGGGTCATTGACGAACTGACCGCCCGCGGGGCCCAGGGCATTATCCTCGGCTGCACGGAGATCGGCCTGCTGGTACAGCAGAAAGACACAGACACGCCGCTGTTTGACACCACATATATTCATGCCAGAGCTGCCGCCGAAAAGGCCCTGGCCGGGTAACCCCATGAACGTTGTCAATCAGGCCGCTGCCGTTTTCTTCAGTCCTTCCCATACTTCCCGGAAAATCACCCAGGCTTTCCTGCGCGGTACAGGCCTGCCGGCAGAAGAATATGATCTGACCCTGCCGGCGGCCCGGGGCAATCTGATCAGCCTGCCGGCCGATGCCCTGGTGGTACTCTGTGCCCCGGTATATGGCGGCCATACTGTCAGGCTGTTCATGAATGAACTGACCCGGGTGCACGGACAGGGAAATCCGGCCGTTATCATTTCCGTATACGGCAACCGGCATTATGACCGGGCCCTGCAGGATCTTTATGCAGGGGCTGTCAGCTGCGGGCTGAAACCGTTTGCCTGGGGGACATTCCTCGGGGAACATTCCTTTACGTCAGAGATCCTGACCGGCCGGCCGGATGCGGATGATCTGGCCCTGGCAGAACAGTTCGGCCGTCAGGCCGCTGCAGGCTTCTCATCGGCAGTAACGCTGAAAGCTGAGGATATCCCCGGCCGGGACGTTGATTATGCCATGATCGGTATGCATGGACAAAGACTCGGGCACTTAACCCCGAACCGTCCGTTCCCGTCTGAAAACTGCACTCACTGCGGGATCTGTGCTGCTGTCTGTCCGCTCGGGCTGATCAATCCGCACGACAGCAATGATATCCGGGAAGAATGCATGAAATGCGGCGCCTGCGTCAAATTATGCCCCGAACATGCCATGCGGTTCCCGCAGGAGGCTTTCCGGATTGTCCAGGACGACTGCATCAGTGAATTCGGCAGTGATGTCAATCATCCGCAGTTCTTCATCAATTCCCTTCCGGAATAACTGATACTTCACGCATTTACAAAAAATGAAAACGGCGTATGCCGCTTTCTTTATTTCTGATACTGTCGAATCACCTGTTCGGCCTGCTTGATGCCGTCCACGGCACTGGAGATGATGCCGCCGGCATAGCCTGCCCCTTCCCCGCACGGGTATACCCCGCCGCAGGAAACGCTGACCCCATGTTCATCCCTTGGCATGCGGATCGGTGAACTGGAGCGGGACTCCATGCCGACCATGATGCCCTGATCGATAAACCCGGGGATCTTCCGGTCAAAGTCCAGGAATCCTTCGCTCAGCGACTGATTCACTTCGTTGCTGAACAGCACCTGCATGTCCGTGCTCTCAATGCCGCGCGGGAATGAGCTTTCCAGGGCCCACTGCTCCGTATGGTTACCGGACAGATAGTCACGGATATTCTGGGCCGGGGCTCTGAAACCGTCCCGGTACGCATGCTTTTCCAGTTCTTCCTGAAAGCGGAACCCGTCAAGTGGACTGTCATGGAAGAAGTCCTTCTGCGGGATCTGCACCAGGATGGCGCTGTTGGCATTCTTTCCGTCTCTTTGGGAATAGCTCATGCCGTTGACCGCCAGCTGGCCGGCCCCTGTGGAAGCCGGCACAACCACCCCGCCCGGGCACATGCAGAAGCTGTAAACCCCGCGCCCGGTGGAAGCGGTATGCGACAGCCGGTAACTGGCTGCCCCAAGCGCCGGATGGCCGGCATACTGCCCGTATTGGTTCCGGTCAATTAATTCCTGGGGATGCTCGACCCGCACCCCGGCCGCGAAATCCTTCGGCACAATCTGCAGACCGTTGCCCAACAGCTGTTCATATGTCTCCGCCGCACTGTGGCCCAGGCACAGCAGGATCTCATGACAGGGAATCACACCATGATTCGTCACGGCCCCGGTGACATGGTCGTTTTCGATCTGCAGCGACAGGAGTCTTGTTTCAAAGCGGATCTCACCGCCCAGCCGGATAATCTTATTGCGGATATTGCGGACAATCACCTGCAGCTGGTCCGTACCCAGATGCGGCATGGCCTGATACAGGATGGCCGGATCTGCCCCGGCCTCCACGAATTCTTCCAGTACCTTGTGGATCCTGGTGTTCTTGATCCGGGTGGTCAGCTTGCCGTCCGAAAACGTTCCGGCCCCGCCTTCCCCGTACTGCACATTGCTTTCCGGATCCAGGATGCCTTCCGCAAAGAACCGCTGCACATCCGCTGTCCGTTCCTCCACACACTTTCCCCGCTCGATAATCAGCGGCTTCATGCCGGCTTCCGCCAGGATCAGCCCGGCAAACATGCCGGCAGGACCGAACCCGGCAATCACCGGCCTTTCTTCCGGCACTCTGTCCGGCCGCAGTGACTCATAGATATCCTTCTGCCCGGCAGACACATCCTTGCGCCGCAGGTATTTTTCTTCATTCTTCAGATCCGCCAGCACGGTATAGCTGAAATGCAGGTCATCGTGCCGGGCATCCAGGGACTGTCTCTCAATGGAAAAAGACAGAATATCAGACGGCCGGCAGTGAAGCTTCCGGGCAATCTGCTCTTCTGTCAATGTTTCATTCAGCTGACAATGAATCTGTGTGATCTTCAGCATATACCTGTATTATCAGGCATAGAGCACCCAGATGACAAGCGCTCCGACGGTTGCCGCAATCAGGGTGAACGGCACACCGATGCGGACGAAATCCTTTGTGGAGACCTTGTATCCGTTGTTCTGCAGGATGCCGATGCCGGCAATGTTGGCCGATGCCCCGACCGGGGTGATATTCCCGCCCAGGGTCGCACCGATCAGCAGGCCAAAGTCAAACAGATACGGCTGGATCCCCATCAGGGCAGCAATCCCGGTCACAACCGGCAGCATCGTTGCCACATACGGGATATTGTCGATAAACGCACTCAGCAGCACCGATACCCCGACAATCATGACGTACATCAGCAGCACGGAACTGCCGCCAAACGATACGAAGGCTTCGGCTACGGCATCGATGACGCCCGCCTGGGTAATGCCTTCGATGACCATGAACAGGCCGGTGAGCAGGAGCAGTGTCTTGTAGTCAACCGACTGGATGACATTGCGCACCACGATCAGGGAACGGGCCTTGAGACCCTCATAGAGCGTACCGATGATGCCCAGGGTCATGCAGATGAAGCCGTTGGTCAGTTCCGGCTTTTCCGGGAACTGGGAAGCGACAATCAGCAGGATGATGGTCAGCAGCAGCAATGCCGCCGGCACCCGGTCTTCCACTTCCGTGATGTTCTCGCTTTTGACAACCTTATTTTCCTTGCGGAACAGGTACAGCAGCACCGGCACCGTGGCAAGCGCGCCGGCCTCAACCGCGAAGCAGATGCCCGGCCGGCCCATGAACCAGAAGAAATCGTTGAAGCTCAGATTGGCATAGCTGCCCAGCAGGATACTGGTTGTATCACCGACCAGCGTGGCAGCGCCCTGCAGGTTGGACGATACGGCAATTGAGATGATGACCGGA
>JAFWEA010000059.1 GCA_017543005.1 Solobacterium sp.
GGAAATTCTTCTTTGAGTTTCTTCATTTCGTCATCACTAAGCAGCACATTCGAGTAAGACCCGAAACTGTTTCTTTTAATATTTTCTTTTCTTATTCTCTCAGTCTTATTCCTGTAAGTATTATTAGATTTCACTTTTTGAACCTCTGGAGTTTCAGATTCTGAAATACTAGAAGTTCGATTTCTGAAATTCTTGAATTTCAGATTTTGAAATTCTGAACTGAATTTTCTTACATAGATCCGGTTTGGATTTCCCTGGCCGGTTCTGACTTTTTCCACCAGTCCGATTCCTTTCTCCGTATCCAGTTCACTCAGAAGTGCAACAGCTTTGGTCTTTCCGCAGTGCATCTCTCTGGCGATTTCTTCAATACTGTAGAAGATATATGCTCTTCCCTGTTCATCAAACCAACTATTTTCCATGGACATTGCCGTACGATCCAGCAGCAAGCCATACAGAAGCTTTGCATCCAGGCTGACATGATCAAACTGAGGATCCAGCATCAGAGTCTTTGGGATTCTGTAAAATGCAAACTGCATTGATTCATTTCCGTAAAAATAGTCAAATGCCATAGTTTCTCCTTCCTGCATAACAAAAACGAGCTAGTGTACTTACCTGCCCGTCTGAACTATATTGGTTAACACAAAGGATGACCGTTGCCGATCATCCCTGTGAGCCTCTCTTCCAATATTTTGTGTTAAGTTTGTGTTAAATTTCTGCAGAAACCTTTAGAAAATGGCTTATTTATGCGCTTTCATCATTCCTCGGCTTCATCGTCGGGAACAGCAGGACATCACGGATGCTGTCAACACCGCACAGCATCATGACAAATCTGTCGATGCCCATGCCGATGCCGCCGGTCGGAGGCAGGCCATATTCCAGCGCCTCAACATAGTCCTCGTCCATCTCACTGGCTTCCTCGTCACCGAGATCCTTCAGGGCCAGCTGTGCTTCGAACCGTTCTCTCTGATCAATCGGGTCATTCAGTTCGGTAAAGGCATTGCTCATCTCGACACCGGCAATTTCCAGTTCAAACCGCTGGGTAAACCGTTCATCATCCGGGTTCTTCTTGGCCAGCGGGGAGATCTCGATCGGATGACCCCAGACAAAGGTCGGCTGGACAATCTTGTCTTCACAGAACTCATCAAAGAACAGGCTGATGATATGGCCGACACTGTGCTGGTGCGGTTCAACCTTGATGTTGTGCGCCTCGGCCAGCTTCAGAGCTTCTTCCACACTCATCGGCTGCCAAAAGTCAACCCCGGTCACTTCCTTGACGGCATCCACCATATTCCATCTCTTGAACGGTGCCTTCAGGGAGATCTCCTGATCCTTCCAGACAAAGTCTGTTCTGCCGAAGACTTCCATGGCAACGGATTCAAACAGTTCCTCGTTGAACTTCATCATGCCTTCCAGATCGGAATAGGCCAGGTATGCTTCCATGGTGGTGAATTCCGGATTGTGCTTCAGATCCATGCCTTCATTCCGGAAGATCCGGCCGATTTCATAGACACCTTCCAGACCGCCGACAATCAGCCGCTTCAGCGCCAACTCAGTCGCAATGCGCAGATAGAAGTCCTTGTCGAGGGCGTTGTGATGCGTGATGAACGGACGGGCATTGGCACCGCCGAGGATCGGGGAGAGAATCGGGGTCTCCACCTCGATATATCCGTGGGCATCCATATAGTGCTGGATGGCCCGGATGATGCGCGGCCGCAGGATGGCAATTTCCCGGCTCTGCTCATTCATGATCAGGTCCAGATACCGTCTTCTGTAGCGCTCTTCCTTGTCGGTCAGGCCATGGAACTTCTCCGGCAGCGGCCGCAGGGCCTTGGACAGGTGGGTATAGGTCTGTGCCTGCACGGACAGTTCACCGGCGTTGGTCTTGATGACCTTGCCGGAAACACCGATGATATCGCCGAGGTCACTCTGCTTGAAGAGTTCATAGACTTCCTCGCCGACAATGTTTTTGTTTACGACCACCTGGATCTGACCTTCCCGGTCAAGGATGTGCATGAAGCCGATCTTGCCCATGCGCCGCTTGGACATGATACGTCCGGCAATGGAAGCCTCCGCCCCCAGCGCCTCCAGTTCTTCCTGGCTCTTTTCCCCATACAGGGCCCGCAGTTCACCGGACCGGTGGGTTCTTTCATACGCGTGACCGAACGGATCGATGCCCTGCTCGCGCAGCTCATTCATCTTCTGCCGGCGGACGATTTCCTGGTCGTTCAGCTGTCTCTGTTCTGCCATAATCTTTTTCCTCCTGATAAATAAAAGCTCCCGCCATAGGGACGAGAGCTTGTTCGTGGTACCACCCTAATTCGTGACAGTTGTCACCTCATTATGCCTGTAACGCCGGCTGCGTTTTCCTCCCCGGGCCTTACCATGCCGTACCTTCTGTTTCCCTCTCACCTGACGGGAACTCTCTGTCACAGACTCTTCGGCAATCCTTCCGGATCATCGGGAATGTGCATATTGTAGCATAATTCTTTTAATAATAGATTCAAATATTGTAAGATATCCGCGTTGAAGGTGAAATTTATGAATGAAAAAGAACGTACATTAACCCTGCTGCGGTGCTGCCTGTGCATCGGCGGGGCTGTCGGCCTGATATCCAACTGCATCGGCATCTACTTTACGCCGATTGCCGAAAGCCTGCAGGTCGGGCGCGGTGACGTCGCCCTGATGGTCACCCTGACCAGCCTTTCCACGGCTTTCTTTGCGCCGGTCTTCGTCCGGCTGATCAGAAAGTTCAAAATCAGCCAGGTCATGTCATTCGGTGTCCTGCTCGGGGCCGCTTCGTATCTGCTGATGTCAGTGGCCCGGTCCATTTTTCTCTTCTATGTGGCCGGCGTCCTGATCGGCATCGCGGCCGGCTGCTTCGCAACCCTGCCGGTATCCCTGATCCTGAAGGACTGGTACGGGGAAAAGAACGGCTCGAAACTCGGGATTGCCATGGGCTTCAGCGGCGTATTTGCCGCTTTGATGAATCCGGTGCTCGGCAAGGTGATTACGGCGTTCGGTTACCAGACCAGTTTCCGGCTCATGGCTGCCATGCTGGTGGCTGTATGCCTGCCCTGTACGCTGACCATGCGGCTGCTGCATCCCGAAGCGGTACAGGCCGGAACCAAGAAGACGACAGCCGGGACAGCCTCCGGCATTGCCCTGTCCACCCTGGTAATTCTCTGCCTGATCGGCATCTGCTTCTCCGGGCAGAATGGCATGA
>JAFWEA010000060.1 GCA_017543005.1 Solobacterium sp.
GGTATCTGGCTTACCAGCTGGCCCGCTCCGATGTGAAGAAGAATACCTACCGGCGTGATATCTGGCTGATTGAAAAAGGAAAGCCGAGACAGATGACCGCTACCATTGATGCGGCAATTGCCTGCTGGGATGACGACACCCATCTGATCCTGAAGCGGCGTACGGAAGAGGATACATCCATCAGTGAACTGTTCCGGCTGGATGTGACCGGCGGGGAGGCAATGCCCTGGCTGCAGCTGCCGCTGTCCCTGCTGGAAATGAAAAAGGTCAGGGACGGTCTCTATGCGGCTACGGCAATGATCCTTGCGGCTGATCCGGACATGCATCTGGACAGCGCGGAGGAACGGGCTGCCAAGCTGCACGAAATCCAGGCCGGCAAGGACTATCAGGTTATTGACGAACTGCCGTACTGGGCCAACGGGGCCGGCTTTGTCAACGGCCGGCGGCGGGCCCTGTTCCTGATCCGGACCGAACCGGAACTGAGCATCGGCCGGATTACCACCCCGTACTTTGATCTGGAAAGCTGGTCGGTTCATGATGGCATCATTTACTGGACCGGCACCGAGCGGAAGACGAAGCTTGAAAGCAAAAACCGGATCTATGCGCTGGATCCCGATGTAATGAAAGTCCAGACACTGTACCGGAAAAAGGATCTGCACTGGTCGGATCCGTTCGTGCTGGAAGACAGGCTGTTTGCCTTTGCCACAGACCATAAGGAATACGGCCGGCTGGAAACCGAAGCCTTCACGGAACTGCAGGATGAAAAGGCCATCCGCATCCTGAAGCCGGAGCGTTCCCTGCACAATTCCGTCGCCGGGGATACCGTGCTGGGCGGCGGGAAACAGGCCGTGGTCGTGAATGATACCTATATCACCCTGGCAACCGAGCAGGATCATACGGAAATCTGGGCGTATGACAGCAGTTTTGAACACAAGGTGCTCTACCGGGCCCGTGGTTCCGTTTCCATGCTGGACGCGGCGGGTAAGAAGATCGCCTTCGTGCTGACCAGGCCGGAAGGACCGATGGAAATCTATGAGTGCACCCTGGAAGGCAAACAGGTCAAATGCCTGACGGCGCACAACAGCCCACTGATGCAGGATACCTACGTGGCCATGCCGCAGGCGCTGGACTATGAAAGTGAAGGCCAGAAGTTGCGGGGCTGGGTGCTGCTGCCGCAGGACTTTGATCCGAAGAAAAAGTATCCGGCTGTGCTGGATGTGCACGGCGGTCCGCGCAGTGTCTATGGCGAAAACTTCTTCCATGAGATGCAGGTCTGGGCCGGCCGGGGATACATTGTCTTCTTCACGAACATCCGCGGCAGTGACGGGCGCGGCGATGCCTTCGCCGATATCCGTGGGGAATACGGCTATGTGGACTACCTGAACCTGATGGACTTCACAGACGCGGTCCTGGCGGCTTATCCGTGCATCGATCAGGACCGGGTGTGCATGGGCGGCGGTTCCTACGGCGGCTTCATGGCCAACTGGATCATCGGCCATACCGACCGCTTCTGCTGCACAGCCAGCCAGCGCTCCATTTCCAACTGGGTCTCCATGGCCTTCATCAGTGATATCGGACTCTGGTTCGGCACGGATCAGAACGATGTGCATAACCCGTACAAAGATACGGAAAAATTCTGGGATCATTCCCCGCTGAAGTACGCGGAGAATGCCGTCACCCCGACCCTGTTTATCCACAGTGACGAAGACTACCGGTGCCCGCTGCCCGAAGGCATGCAGATGATGCAGGCCCTGGCTTACAAGGGTGTCGAGACCCGCATGGTCATCTTCCATGGGGAAAACCATGAACTGTCCCGTTCCGGCAAGCCGGTTCACCGGCTCAGACGCCTGAATGAGATCACGGACTGGTTTGAAAAGCATACAAAATGACTGTGAAGCTGAAGCCGTTTCCGGCCTCTGACAGCATGGCGCTGAATGATCTGTACGCGCATGTGAACCAGCGCTACTGTCTGGTGCAGCTGCCCGTGCCGCTGCCGGAAGAAGAGACGGCCCGGTATCTGGAGGTGATCCGGACCGGAAACAATAACGGTCAGCCGTTTGTCTGCTTCGGCATCTTTATGGAAGACAGCCTCATCGGCAAGATTGAACTGACCCGCCAGGATGACGGGGACGCGGAACTGGATGTGGTCATCCGGGACAGTGAGACCGGCAAGGGCTGCGGGACTGAAGCCCTGCAGATCCTGCTCAGGGAAGTGTACAGAAGGGGCTGGTGCCGGGCGGTATATGCCTATGCCGCAAAGGACAACAGCCATGCCCGCAGGATGCTGGCTCATGCCGGCTTCCGGCAGATGCGGACCTTCCAGGCCGATGTCATGCGGTGGGATCAAGGCACCTACCGGGTGGAACCGCAGACCGGCTACGAATATATCTATTATCCTCAGCAATGAAACAATGCCGTCATCATGACGGCATTTATAAATTGCACAAAGTAAAATATAGAATTTCTATGCAATGTATAGTTGACATATCGGCTGATGTAAACTATACTTTGCATTGTCAGGAGGAACTGCTGATGCGGAATCTGAAAATGA
>JAFWEA010000061.1 GCA_017543005.1 Solobacterium sp.
AACCAGGTCGCGCCAGTCGTTGACGATGTCTTCCTGATGCGCTTTGACAAATTCAGCAATTCTCTGATCCATGTGTTGTTTTCCTCCTTGTACAAGACAGATCTTTACTTAGTATACCCTAACATAAAGCGGTTTCAAAATATGTAGTAATGACTACAGGGCAGAAGAACAGCACCCGCAGGTGCTGTTGGAATGATTAGTTGCCGGCAGCGAACTTTTCGATGTTCAGGACAACGGCGCAGAACAGTTTGGCCCGGTTGTAGAGGGATTCCACTTCTGCGTATTCCTTGCTGGTGTGGTTGAACTGGCCTCTGACCCCGGTGGAGCAGACAGTCGGTACACCGGCAATGGTGATGTAGGACGCATCCGAGCCGCCGCCCAGGAAGATCTGACCCATCTTGCCGAGTTCATATTCTTCCGAGATGCCGGCGACGAAGTCAGCCAGACGCAGGCCTTCCGGGGTTGTGGCAAACGGAGCCATGAATTCCTTGTAGGTGAATTCACAGGATGTGCCTTCAATAACCGGCTTGGCGCAGATTTCCGCCATGGCCTTGCCGATGCGGTCACGCTCTTCCAGGTTGGTGTAGCGGACATCGACCTGCAGGTGGCAGTTTTCCGGAATGCCGTTGGGCACGGAGCCGCCCGCGATGACGTTCGGGGAAACGGTTGTGCCGAGTTCGACATTGGTCAGCTTGGACAGTTCGATAGCCTTATAGCACATTTCCAGGACGGCATTGCGGCCGCTCAGGAAGTCATTGCCGGCATGGGCGCCGACACCCTTGATTTCCAGGTCGCCCTGACCGCCGCCCTTGCGGCCGATGCACAGGTCATTGTTGACCCGGCCGGTTTCCATGTTGAAGCAGCACAGGGCACCCTTTGCATGTTCCATCAGCAGTTCAGGTGTATTGCCGCCTTCGTGGCCCTTGTCTTCATCACCGGCCCACAGGAACTTGATCGGCCGGCCGTTCCAGCCGATGGACTGCAGGGCCTTTGTCACCCAGATGGCAATGACAATGCCGCCCTTCATATCCAGGGCGCCAAGGCCGTAAGCCTTGCCTTCGGCATCCACGCGGAAGTGAGGGGTGCCGTCAAATTCATCCGGATCACCCGGCTTGGCGCCTTTGACCGGCGAGCTGTTGACAGTATCGTAGTGCCCGCTGAACAGAATCGGGGCACCCGGGAGGTCTTTGTTCCAGATGGCTTCAATTGTCCGGCTGTTGATCGGTCCGGCGTCGTATTCGGTCACTTCCATGCCCATGTCCTTGAATACGGCGACCAGCTTGTCGCCCATGTTCCAGGCAGCGGCCCGGTCACGGGCCTGGCTTGGGGTGTTGACGAAATCCGCCCACATGGAAAGCATCTCTTCACGATGGCTTTCGATGAAGGCTTCCAGTTCCTTGTAATGATCCATAATTTCCTCCGTATGTACCTTCATCGTAGCATACGGACTGATTCACTTTTGATAATAAATCAGTTATAGAAAACGCACTCATTATTCTTCATGATTCATGTGATCCGGATACTATGCAAAATATAATTAAACTAAAGAACTAATACGAATAACAAATATAGTAAAATTGCCGGACAAGGCATGAAAGGGAATAGGCATGCAGCTGCAGCAACTGGAATATTTCATTGCCATTGCGGATGCCGGAAGCCTGAACAAGGCGGCTGAGAAACTGTATATGACGCAGCCGTCCCTCAGCAAGGCAATCGCCAACCTGGAAGCGGAACTGAATATCCGGGTTTTTGAGCGTTCCCGCAACGGGGTGGAAATGACCGAGGAAGGCCGCAAGCTGTACGTGTATGCCAAAGCCATCCTGGAACGGACGGAACTGATCCGGCAGCTGGGGGTCCATGGGGCCGATATTCCGGAAACACTGACCCTGGCGACCTATCCGATCATCACGATGGG
>JAFWEA010000062.1 GCA_017543005.1 Solobacterium sp.
CCTGACCCCGCTGAAGATCAATCCGATGATGGGGGCCGCTGCCATGAGCCTGTCGAGTTTCACGGTATGCATGAACGCCCTGCGGCTGAATCTGTTTGACATGCACAGCACGGCCCATGACCGGCCGCTGAAGAACCCGGCAAAACCGGCCGAAGCACTTCCGAAAGCACCGGAGACCGTACAGGAAACCGTACAGATCGAAGGCATGATGTGCGAACACTGCGAAGCCAGAATCGAGAAGGCCATCGGCAGTCTGGCCGGGGTGGAAGCAGTCAAGGCCGATCATACAAAGGGAACCGCTGTCATTACGGCGACTGCCATGCCGGATACGGAAGCGATCAGAAAGGCTGTTGAGGAACAGGATTACAAATTCATCGGCATTGGCGGGCAGCCACAGGCTGAACCTGCCGTGCAGGAAACCGTGCAGATCGAAGGCATGATGTGTGAACACTGTGAAGCCCGGATTGAAAAAGCCCTCGGAGCATTGCCGGGAGTCACTTCCGTCAAGGCGGATCACACGAAGGGAACGGCAGTCATTACCGCCACGGCGCTGCCGGATTCTGATATGATTAAAAAAGCCGTGGAAGATCAGGATTATACCTATGTCGGCATCGGTGATAAGGAGGAAAGCAAGGACATGGAAAAGACACTTAAGGTTGAAGGCATGATGTGCATGCACTGCGAAGCAACTGTCAAGAAGGCGCTGGAAGCCATTGACGGTGTTGCCGAAGCGACAGCAGATCACGAAAAGGGAACTGCAGTTGTCAAACTCACGAAGGACGTTGACAACGAAGTCCTGAAAAAGGCTGTTGAAGACAAGGATTACAAGGTTCTCGGTATTGAGTAAAGGAAGCGCAGAGCTTCCTTTTCTTATTACAGCCCTTTTCAACCGCCGGGAAATAACATAAAATTGAGTCTCGGAGGTAAACAGGATGTACAATGACTGGCTGACAATCGGTCCGCTGACAATACACGGTTATGGCGCCATGATTGCCATCGGGATTCTCTGTGCGTTCTGGCTCGGGGAACGGCAGGCCCGCAGGCATGGTCTGCAGGCATCGGAGGTGGATAATCTGGTGTTTGTCTGCCTCGCTGTCGGGTATTTCTTCTCCAAGTTCACGTATACTGTTATCAATTTCAAGGATTTCCTGGCCGATCCGTGGTCGGTCATCAGTTCCGGCGGCTGGGTGGTCTACGGCGGCATCCTTGGTGGCATTTTCGGCGGCTGGGTATACTGCAGAATAAAAAAGCTGGATTTCTTTGCCTATTTCAACATGCTGATCCCGACGGTGGCACTGGCCCAGGCCTTCGGGCGGATCGGCTGCTTCTTTGCCGGCTGCTGCTATGGCGTTCCGACTTCTTCGGCCCTGGGAGTAACCTTCCCGGCCGGGTCGCTGGCGCCCTCCGGCATGAAGCTGGTTCCGACCCAGCTGCTTTCCAGTGCGGGTGATTTTCTGATCTTTGCAGTGCTCTATAAGATCTATGAAAATGAAAAGACCCGTCCGGAAACGGCGGCCTGGTACCTGATCCTGTACAGTGCCGGCCGGTTCATGATTGAATTTCTGCGCGGGGATGCGGAACGCGGCTCCATCGGGCCGCTGTCCACATCGCAGTTCATTGCCATCTTTGTCATGGCAGCAGGCGTGATCCTGCTGGTCATGATCAGAAACAGAAACAAAAATATCAGACAGGAGGCCTCAGCATGAAAATCGGTTTTGCAAATGATCATTCGGCCATTGATATGAAAGCCGAACTGATTCCCTGGCTGGAAGAACAGGGGTATGAAGTCGTCAATTACGGAACGGATTCCCGGGAAAGCACCGACTATCCGATCTGGGGCGAGAAAGTGGCCAATGCGGTAGCGGCGAAGGAAGTGGACTTCGGCCTGGCGGTGTGCGGCACCGGTCTTGGGATCGGTCTGGCCTGCAATAAGGTCAGGGGCATCCGCGCGGCGATCTGCTCGGAACCGTATACAGCCCGGTATTCCCGGCTGCACAACAACTGCAACATTCTCTGCTTCGGCGCGCGGGTGATCGGGGTGGAAATGGCCAAGATGATGATCACGGAATTCCTGCATACGGAATTTGAAGGCGGCCGGCATGAACGGCGGGTCGGCCTGGTCATGGATATCGAAGAAAGAAACTTTAATTCTGAGGACAGATGAAGAACAGAGTTCTGAAAATTGCGGCTGCCGCCGTATTGGTCCTGGCAGCCCTGTATTTCATGCCGCTGGTGGTGACGGATGCCGGCGGTCCGGACGGCCGTGTGTGGCATGTGCCGGCGCTTTCCTCTGTCAAAGACGTCACGGCAGACCAGGTGCAGATCACGTCCTTCCGCAGTGCCTATGCGCTGGGAAAAGATGCGGAAAATGCCATGCATTCCTATGAGGAAAGCAAGTGCTACGGGACGACATATTACTTTGACAAGGTGAATGATGTCTCGTTTACCGGCTATGAGGTGGCAGGCGGTCTGCCGGCCAAAGTGACGTACAGTTATGTTCCGGGCAATGCCTGTGCCGGCTGGACGCTGGATGATGAAATTGCCTGGGAAGACGGGGATCCGCAGGAAGTGGATCCGCATATGACCCCGCAGGAAGCCATGGAGAAAAACTGGTATGTGATTCAGGACGGCAAGATCCTGAA
>JAFWEA010000063.1 GCA_017543005.1 Solobacterium sp.
CTGCCAAGTACGAAGCAGAACAGTTCGAAGTGCTGAAGAAATTCTGCTCGATCGACTGCGGCTCCCGCGATGAAGAAGGCAATGCCAAGATTGTTGAAATCGTTGACGGCCTGCTGAAGGAAATCAAGGGAATTGACATCCAGCATCATTACTTTGAAGGCTATGGCATCAATATCGTTGCCCGCCTGAAGCCGGAAAACCCGGATGGCAAGATCGTTCTGAATGCCCACCTGGATACAGTTTTCCACCGTGGCGATACAGAAAAGTATCCGTTCCGTCTGGACTATGAAAATGACATGGCTTACGGCCTTGGTATCGTTGACTGCAAGGGCGGCGTCCTGGTTGCCATTTACGCAGTCCGCGCCATGCAGGAAGCCGGGATGCTGCCGAACAAGGAAATCGTCTTCATCTTCAACTGCGATGAAGAAATCGGTTCTCCGACCGGCCACCAGGTCTTCGACATGGAAATTCCGGGTACAGACGCTGCCTATGTCTTTGAACCGTCCCGTCTGGAGAACGGCGTCCTGACCGCCCGTAAGGGTGCCTGCGGCCTCACCATTTCCGTCAAGGGCAGAAAGGCTCATGCCGGTATCAACTACACAGAAGGCAGAAGCGCTACTGTCGAACTGGCTTACACCATCCAGAAGCTGTATGAAGAAAACATCAACGACCGCGGCATCCAGTTCAACGTTGCCAAGCTGTACGGCGGCGAAGACGGCACCGGTGTTGTCGCTGACAAGGCTACAGCTGCTGTCGGTGTCCGCGTTGCCAACCAGGCCGATATCGACACCGTCAAGGAAATCGTTGCCAGAGTCGAAAAGGATATCTACATCGACGGCTGCGAAAAGACCATCACCATCGACAAGATCGGTGTCCCGATGGAAAGAAACGAAAGAAATGTCGCCCTGTACAAGACTGTCTGGGAAGCCGGCAAACTGCTGGGCTATGACCTGATCGAACAGCAGACAGGCGGCGGCGGAGACGTCAGCTGGTTCTCCTACAATGGTGTTCCGTCTGTTGATGCTCTTGGACCTTACATGTACAAGATCCACAGCTATGACGAACATATGCGTCTGTCCTCCGTCAAGGAAAAGACTGAACTGTTCTGTGTCGTTCTCGGCACAATGAAATAACAATTTGATATAAGGGGGTAAATTGTTATGACTGCACAGGCTGCAAAGCCGAAGAAGAAGTTTGAGGTTCCTCATATTCTTCTCATCATCGCAGGTATTGCGTTATTCGCATGTCTGCTGACCTATGTCGCACCGGCCGGTGAATTCGATCTCGATGCCAGCGGCAACGCCATCGCCGGTACATACCACGCTGTCGAACGTACTACCGTCAGCCCGCTGCAGGCTCTGCTGTGGGTCAAGAGAGGTATCGAAAACGCTGCATCCATGATCTCGCTGATGCTCATCGGCGGTGGTTCCATCGGCTGCATCGTCGCTTCCGGTGCCTTCGACGACATTCTGAACTTCGGCGTTTACAAGCTGCAGGATAAGTCCACAACCGTTCTGGTTCCGGCTATCACTGCGCTGATGGGTCTGCTGGGTGCCTTCGCAGGTACTGACTCCATGATCGCCTTCGTTACTGTCGGTCTGGTTATCTGCAAGCGTCTGCGTCTGGACCGGATCTGTGCCATGGGCATGTTCTACCTCGGCTATCTGATGGGTATGGGTGCTACCTTCACTGGTATGATCACCATGCAGCTGATGGCTGAAGTCGAACCGATGACCGGTATGGGCATCCGTATTGTCATGTTCCTGATCTTCGTCGGTCTGAACACATGGTGGTGCAGACGTTATGCAATGAAGATCACAAAGGATCCGTCCAAGAGCTACTGCGGTGAGATTCTGGAACCGGATGAGAACATGGAAGAAATCAAGGAAGCTCCGTTCCCGCTCAAGGGTATCCTGGTTGTTGCTATCATGTTCGGTATCTATGCCTTCTATGCATGGGCTGCCAACCACCTCGGCTGGGATCAGAGCTACCTGGTTGCCTGCCAGATCGTTCTTGCCTTCGTGTCCTTCGGCATCTACGGCAAGAGCATGAATGCCTGCTCCAAGGAATTCTTCAAGGGCGCCTGCTCGATGGGCGGCATCTCCCTGGTCATGGGCTGCGCCAGAGTCATCGGCTTCGTCCTGACAGAAGGCAAGATCATGCACACTCTGGCAAACGGCGCTGCCAACATCATCGGCGGTTCCGGTCTGGCCATGGCAGGTGCAGGTCTGTTCATCTTCACACTGATCTTCAACCTGTTCATTCCGTCCCGTACTTCCAAGATGGCGGTTATGTTCCCGGTTCTGATCCCGATCGGCGACGTTCTGGGTCTGTCCCGTCAGGTTGTCTCTCTTGCTTACCAGTATGGTGACTCCATCACCAAC
>JAFWEA010000064.1 GCA_017543005.1 Solobacterium sp.
GCGATCGGTGCCGTTATCGTTTTCCTGTGCATGAGGACTGACCATGATCATCAACAGCGGCCAGCGGACTGACATACCGGCTTTCTACAGTGAATGGTTCATGAACCGGATCCGGGAAGGTTTCGTCATGGTGCGCAATCCGTACTATGCGGAACAGGTCACCCGGTACCGGCTGGATCCCGATGTGGTCGATGTGCTGGTCTTCGGCACGAAGAACCCCCAGCCCCTGCTGGCCCACATTCCCGAACTGAAGAAATTCCGCCAGCTCTGGCATGTGACAATCACCCCGTACGGCAAGGATATCGAGCCCGGTGTGCCGGACAAGCATGATGTCATCGCTTCCTTCCGGAGTCTGGCTGAGCTTCTCGGACCGGAGGTCATGTTCTGGCGCTATGACCCTGTCTTCATAACGGCAAAGTATACGGCCGAATATCACATTCACGCCTTTGAAACCATGTGCCGGCTTCTGAGCGGGGCCACGTACCATGTCATCATCAGCTATCTTGACCTGTACGAGAAAACAAAAAGAAACTTCCCCGAAGGAAGGGAAGTATCGCCGGCCGATCAGCTCACATTGGGCAGGGCCTTCGCAAAAATCGCGGCTGCGTACGGCATGAGCGTGCATGCCTGCTGTGAATCGGCTGCCCTGCAGTCTGTCGGGATTGATACAGATGGCTGTATGACCGCGGAACTGGTTTCATCAGCCCTGGATCTGCCGCTGAATGTACCGCCGCACACCCCGGCCCGGCCGGCCTGCAGGTGCCTGTTGAACAATGACATCGGGGCCTACAACACCTGCCGGCACTTCTGCCGCTACTGTTACGCCAACTTTGACAAAGCCACCGTGCTGCGCAATGCGGCCGATCATGACCCGCAAAGTCCGTTTCTGATCGGCCACGAAAAACCCGGTGATATCGTCCGGGAAGCCACGCAGGTATCCTGGCTGCGTCAGAGTGAACAGCTGACCCTCGAGATTTGAAAAAAGTGTCTGCCGACACTTTTATTCTGTTTTCCTGTAGGTTTTTTCGGTCAGGATGACCATGATGGCCGCGGCCGCAAGCAGATAGAACGGGAACAGATTCAGCCCGAACGTTCCGGCCAACAGACCGAACAGCGGCGGCATGGAACTGATGCCGGCATAGGCCCCGGCCATCATGATGCCGACAATTGCCTGTGACCGGTCCGTTCCGAACAGACCCGGTATCGAGTGAATCATGGTCGGGAATACCGGCGCACAGCCGCATCCGGTCAGCACCAGCCCGAACAATGCCAGATTCTGGCTGAACGGCTGCAGCAGGCAGAGCACCGCGGCCAGGATCAGGCCCTGGCCCAGCCGGATCATCTGCCGGTCATTCAGTTTCATGGTGATAAAACCGCCGAAGAACCGGCCCAGGGTAATGCCGAGATAGAACAGACCCGCAAACCGGGCGGCGGTCACCGCATCAATCTGCCGGACTTCCACCATCCAGCTCGAGGCCCACAATCCGGCCGTCTGTTCCACGGCACAGTAGAAGAAGAACGCCGCCAGCATTTCCTTCGTGCCGGGGACGGCCAGCACGTCCCGCAGCGTGAGCGGCCGGCCCGTGTCTTCCTGCGCTCCCGGACTGTTCCGCTTCCATAACGGCAATGACACCAGCAGGATCAGCGTCAGGCATGTCTGCAGGGCGCCGACATAGCGGTAACCCGCATGCCAGTCGGAATGGTGCATCTGCAGGGCAAAGCTCATGATATACGGGCCGATAGAGGCCCCGATCCCCCACATGCAGTGCAGCCAGCTCATGTGCCGGCTGGCATAGTGCAATGCGACATAATTGTTCAGGGCCGCATCAATGGAACCCGCCCCCAGGCCATAGGGAATCGCCCAGAGACACAGCATCGGAAACGAATGGGTGCAGGAAAAACCGAACAGGGCCGCTGCCGTCATGGCCGTGGAACAGGCCGTCACCACCCCGGTGCCGAAGTGCCGGTTCAGCCGGTCACTGTTCATGGCCGAGATCATGGTCCCGAATGAGATGATCATGAAAACGATGCCGGACCAGGAAATCGGTACGTGCATCTGCGGATGGATCATCGGCCAGACCGACCCGAGCAGGGCATCCGGCAGGCCCAGACTGATAAAGGCGAGATAGATAATCGCCAGCAGGATACTGAACATAACTTACTCATTATAAACAAAAATACGGCATATGCCGTATTTGTGCTTTTATTACAGCTTCTGATATTCTTCTTCGGAAACCGGATCATACCAGTCCGCGCC
>JAFWEA010000065.1 GCA_017543005.1 Solobacterium sp.
ATGAAGGACAATGTGGCCAACAGCATCCGCTGTGTGAAAGAGGCGCTGGCAGAGGGTCAGCCGATGCCGAAGGTGCGCATCGGGCACGGTCTTTACACCGCTTCCCTGAACAGCGCGAAGGGCCGTCAGCTGATCCGGGACCTGAAGGAAGGCAATGCGGTGCTGGAATTCCAGATCACTTCCAATGTCCGGCTCAATAATCTGAACAATCTGAAAAAACACCCGCTGAAGCAGTATCTGCAGGCCGGCATCCGCTGTGTGCAGGGCACCGACGGCGGGGCGCTGTACGGGACGGCGAGCATGGATGAGCAGCTGGCCCTGGAGAAACTGCTGGCATTAAGCCGGGAAGATCTGCTCAAAATGCGGCAGACCGAAGCGGAAATCCTCAAGGAAAGCCGGCAGGCCTTTGCGGAAAAACAGGAACAGTTTGCGGCCCTGCTGGAAGAGATGTCCTTTGCCGAAGCGCTGGCAGCCGAAGAAAAAAGCAGTCCGGCGAACCGGCCGGCAGCCGGACACAGACGGCTGGAGGCGATGCGGGAACTGGCCGGACAGGTACATGACATGCCCTGGAGCCGGTTTCCGATTGTGGTGGCCGGCGGCAGTTTCAACAACGAGGGCAGACGCACCCGCATGAGCGCGGCGGGCCGGGCCATGGTGGACGCGCTGCTGCAGCTGGATCCGGAGGAAGTCTTCTTCATCATCGGACACACCCTTGCCGGCTACGAAAAGTATCTGCTGGAACACAACGATAAAGGCTTCCGCATCTTTGCGATTGTGCCAACAGAACTGAGGCCGGAGGAAGTCAGCCGGCTGAAGCGGGCCGGGGTGGAGATCCGGGTGGCCATAGAGGCATCTCCGATGGGCCTGTACAAGAGTTTCAATTATGAGATCTTCGAACGCCGGCCGTTTGTGCTGGCAGCCCTGGACGGCAACTCGGCCGGAGCCAACCTGCTGCAGGAAGCCCGCAACAGCAAGGGCCACGGGCGGATCTTTGTCAATCCGGGCTGTGCCCCGCTGATGACCAAGGCAGCCTCCCTGCGCGGCTATGTCACGGTGCTGGATGATCCGGAACAGATGGCGGAAGAAATCCGGCAGATCGTGTCAGATCCGGCTTCCCTGGGCCGGCTGAAACCATAGAAAAACAGAAGAATCCATGTATAATAATAGAGTTATTGTATAAAAGGAGATTCCGTTTCATGTTACGTAGATATGTTGCAGGGTTCATCGCCATGCGGTATGTGCTGGCCGAGTTTGCCCTGACAGCCACGATTCTGATTCTGGCATACATCAACGGCAAGCTGTTTCTGGACTGGCTGCGGTATGTGATCCTGGCCTGTGTGGCCGGCGTCGTTGTCATTCTGATCCTGTACACCAGGGACCGCATGCATACCGGCAAGCAGCTCAACAACATCAAAAAGCAGAGCGAATACAAGAATGCCATTGTGCTGGGTTATGTCTTCTTCCTGGAAAACCGGGTTGCGGCCTATGCCAAAGGCGATGTCATTGAGGATGATTATTCCGGCATTACCGATGCCACGCTGCTGATCGGCAAGAAAGGCAAGCGGGCAGTCCGGCTGACCATCAAAGGCAAGGACTATGATACCCAGGTAGCTACCCCGCAGCAGGCGGAACGGCTGGCTGCCTTCCTGAAAAAGAAAAACCCGGAGATCCGGCTTCATGATCTGAAGACAAAGGGTCCGGGCACATGGAAATCCATTGACCTGGTGCCGGCCGAACGGGCCACCCTGGGTGCATAAAACGAAGAAATAACCGGGAGAACCGGTTATTTTTCTTCTTTCCAGATATTCGATCCGAACATCCAGTCTTCATAGATGCAGACACTGGAATCATTCCGGATGTAATTCAGCATTTCCTCCTCGAACTGCCGGATGGCCCTGATCCGGGTGGGGGAAGGATAGCGGCTGGTGATCTTGTAGCAGATGCGGGGGCTGGGTCCGTTGGCGACGGAATAGTATGCCAGATCCCGGTTTTCGTGCATGGCTTCGATGACCGACAGGGGAGCGATGGCCCAGCGCTGCGGGACATCCAGGTAGTGCTGCAGCATCGACCCGGTGTTGACGGTGATGAACGGCGACTGGTAGGGACTCCAGTGGGCATCGTGCCAGCGCTTGTAGTCCGGGCCCCAGTTCAGGAAGACTTCGTCGCGCACATCCAGGTCGGCGCAGGTGATGCCGTCATGATAGGTGCTGTCGCGGCGGCAGACCAGGTACATCAGTTCCCGGTATACCGGCTCGGAAATCAGGTCGGGCCAGGCGGCGGAACTGTAGACAAACCCGATATCCGCAGCCCGGCTTTCCACCAGGGCGTGGATTTCGTTGGAGTGGTGCGTCTTGAGTTCCAGGCGGATATCCGGACAGGCGGCCACGAACCGGCTGTAGAGACCGGTAAATGTATAATTATTGACCGCATCCACACTGGCAATGGCCAGTTTTCTGACTTCCGGTTCGGTCTGCAGGGCCCGGGTTTCCCGGAAGAGCGTGTCCAACTGGTTGGCAATCGGGATGAACGCCTCGCCATGGGAAGTCAGTTCGACGTTCCGGTGACCCTGCCGGCGGATCAGCAGCTGCACCCCCAGTTCATTCTCCAGCTGGATGATGCGGGAGCTGACGGTAGACTGTGAGACATACAGCGATTCGGCCGCGGCGGAGATGGTGCCGCTGGCTACGACGGCCAGAAATGATTCAATCTGCTCGAAATTCATACCCCTCCGTTAAATATCGGAATTACCGATAATTAATATGTAAATCATTCGTTATGCAAATGTATTTTAGCAGGCTATAGTGAGTCCGTAAAGATGAAGTCATTTCAGGGAGGAAAAGACAATGACAATTCAGCTGGATCTGATTCAGACTACCGGACTTGCCGTACTGATTTACATGCTCGGCCGGTGGATCAAAACAAAGGTAAGCTTTTTCCGCAAGTATTTCATTCCGGCCCCGGTCATCGGCGGCCTGCTGTGCAGCCTGCTGATCTTCGCGGGTCATCAGAGCGGTCTGTTTGAAGTAAGCATGACCAACACGCTGCAGGACTTCTTCATGAACCTGTTCTTCACCGGCACAGGCTTCACCTGCAGCCTCGCGATTCTCAGAAAGAGCGGCAAGCTCGGGGCCAAACTGGCCATCGGCGCGGTGCTGTTCCTGATTGTGCAGAACCTGGTCGGCGTCGGCCTGTGCAGTGTCTTCGGCATCAACAAGCTGCTCGGGGTGGCGATGGGTTCCATCTCCATGTCCGGCGGTGTCGGTTCCGGCGCTTCGTTCGGTCCGACCCTGGAAGCGTTCGGCGCGGAAGGCGGCACGACAATCGGCGTGGCAGCCGCGACCTTCGGCCTTCTGCTTGGCAGTATCACCGGCGGTCCGGTAGCCGAATACCTCATCAAGAAGTACAACCTGAAGAGCACTGCTTCCGTCAGTGAGGAAGAGACTGAGGAAAAGCACCTGCTGGTGGAAAAGTCCTTCTTCAACAGTGTCCTGCTCATCCTGCTGGCTGCGTTTGTCGGCTCGTATATCTCCAAGCTGCTGCAGCTGACCGGCCTGAGCTTCCCGTACTATGTCGGCTGCCTGTTCGGCGGGGCACTGTTCCGCAACATCGCCGATGCGAGACACCTGGACCTGCGCATGCATGAAATCGATGTGATTTCCAACACCTGCCTGAACCTGTTCCTGTCCATGGCGCTGATGTCGCTGAACATTGCCAAGCTGGTTGACCTGGCCCTGCCGATGATCGTCATCCTGCTGGCCCAGGCAGTGGTCATGATGCTGTGGGCCGGAATCATCACCTTCCGGACCATGGGCATGGACTATGACGCAGCAGTCATGGCCGCCGGTCACTGCGGTGTCGGCCTCGGTCAGACGCCGAATGCGGTGGCGAACATGTCGGCCGTCATCGAACGGAACGGCCCGGCCCCGACTGCCTGGTTTGTCCTGCCGGTAGTCACGGTTATCTTCATCAACATCTGCAACCCGATCATCATCACCTTCTTCATCAACCTGCTGAAGTAATGGGAGGCCATCATGGAACTGACAAAGGAAATCGTTAAGGAACTGAGCAAGCTGCCGACCGGCAACGTCGCGGACAACAACCCGGACGGCGTGGTCATGGATGCGGACCTCACACCGCTGGACACCAGCCTGCACCTGATCGGCAGAGCCGTGACTGTCCAATGCCAGCCGGGCGACAACCTGGCCCTGCATGAGGGTATCTACGCAGCCGGGGAAGGCGATGTGCTGGTCTTCGACTGCGGCGGCTACCGCCATGGCGGTCATTTCGGTGACATGATGGCCAATGCCTGTCTGGCCAGAGGCATTGCCGGGGTGATCATTGACGGCACCTGCCGGGACCGTGAGGATATCAAGGCACTGAAGTTCCCGGTTTATTCCCGGGGCACCTGCCCGGCCGGCACGGTCAAGAAGTCCCGGGCCCGCATCAACATCCCGGTAACGGTCGGCGGGGTCTGCGTCTGTCCGGGTGACATCATCTTCGCGGATGGTGACGGGATTGTTGTGGTGCCGCAGGACGAAGCGGATGAAGTCTTCGCCAAAGCTCTGAAGAAATATGAAAAGGAACAGATGATTCTGCAGGAACTCAAAGCCGGCAGAACCACCCTGGAGATCTACGGTTTCGACCGGCTGATCGCAGACATGAAAGACTGAATAAAGGAGGATACATGTCCTCCTTTTGTGTCTCATGCATTTTTATACCCGGCCATGATAATATAAATCCAGAAAAACGGAGGAATACCATGAAAGAGAAGATCGAAGCACTGCGCGACAGCGCAAAGGTGCAGAAAGCTCTGCAGTTCATTCAGGAAGACGCCGATCATATCGTGGAACAGCAGGTGGAACTGGCCCTGATTCCGGCCTATTCCAACCATGAGGAAAAGAAAGCCGCCCGTTTCCGGGAAATGATTGAGGAAATGGGTTATGAAACCATGCAGGATGAAGTGTGCAACACATTTGCGGTCATTCCGGGACCGGAGGGCAGCCCGGTCGTGATGGTCAGTGCGCATCTGGACACGGTATTCCCGCTGGAAACCGAACTGAAATACAAGAAGGAGGGCAGCCGCATCTGCATTCCGGGCATCTGTGATGATACCCGCGGCTGTGCCGAGGTGCTCGGGATTCTCAGAGCGATGAAGGAAGCGGATATCAGACCGGCCTGCACGCTGCTGATCGGCGGCGATGTCGGTGAGGAAGGGGTCGGCAACTTCCGCGGCATGCGCCACATCTTCAATGTGCAGGGAAAGAAAGTCGACGCGTTCGTCTCGATTGACGGCTGCGGCAGCAATCTGACCTACGGCGGGGTCTCCGACACCCAGTTCCGGATCATCTTCCGCGGTCCGGGCGGCCATTCCATGGGCGCCTTCGGCATCGTTAACCCGATCATGTGCATGGGCCGCACCATTGCCCGGATTGCCGAAGAGAGAGAACCGGAAGATCCGTTCACCATCTTCAATGTGTCCACCGTGACCGGCGGCACCGGCGTGACTTCAATTGCCAGCGAGTGCTCGCTCACCATGGATGTGCGCAGTGCCGATGCCGATGTCATGCGGAGCTTCCGCACCCGGTGCCTGGCCATTGCCCATGAGTGTGCCGATGAGGAATATGCGCGCTGGGAGGAAGAAAGAAAACGCCTGAGCGGCAGAAATACCGGCAAGCGGTTCGATTATGAAGCGAAGATTACCCTGGATTATGAGGAGATCGGCGGCTCCATCGGCGGGGTGCAGGATGAAAACTGCGAGATCGTGACGATTCTCAAAAACGCCTTTGCGGCCGCGGGCATTGAACCGGTAATGCGGTCCCTGTCCAGCACGGACGCCAACATCCCGCTGTCCGTCGGCATCCCGGCCGCGACCATTTCCTGCGGCGGAACCAGCGGCGGCACCCATGATATCAGTGAATGGTATGATCCGACGGATGCTTACCATGGCGTGCAGAAGAATCTGCTGTGCGTGCTGGCGCTGACCGGTGTGGAAGGCCTGGCCGAACCGCTGATTTCAAAAACCCAGACAGCATAATCAGAAACACAAAACAGCAGGTACAGCCTGCTGTTTTGTAATGGTTATATCCGCCTGTTTTCGGGAATCATCCGAAAAGATCTTCAGAAAAAAATACAGATCAGAACAACGTGCGGATCAAGGCATATATCGGTGAATCTGCATGTATGAACGCAGGCTATGGAATTATGGCATGAAACATATGCATGCCAGCATGTGAAACCATTAACATATGATCCTGTCCATAAGAGATTTATTCTTTACCTTCAAATTGTATAGGAACAAAACCTGTACGGGCAGCGATAATATCATATAGAAACAGGGTACACAAAAGCGTTGTTTCAGGCCCGGGAGAAGGTGCTGAATGAAACACAAAACGTGGATGCAGTTACGGAACGCAATGGAGGCCGTGCTGGCAGATCATTCATTTGACGAGGTCACAGTGGATATGCTGACGCGGCAGGCGGGAATCACCCGCCAGGCATTCTATTATTACTATCATTCCCTGCCGGAGTATGTGGATGACCTGCTCAGACTGGAACTGATGAATCTGCCGGCTGAACGCGCTTCTGCCGGAGAACTGCTTTATCAGATGCTGAAGAACGAAGAAGATCTGCACGTTATTCTGAAGAAACTGTGCGAGTCATCCTATCAGGCGGAAACGGATCGCATGATCAGGGAGTGTATTCGTAAAACGGTGACGAACCGGAGCGATCCAGAAACCCGGCCGACCTGTCTGGAGTATGTTCTGTACGGTCTGCTGAAAGACCGGATCGAAGAAAAGAATACGGATCCGAAGGACGCTGTCTACCGGGACTATGCCGATGCACTCAGCACAATTCTCCGGCTTCACTGAAGAAGAATCCCTGCTTTGCGGGGATTCTTTCTGTATGGTTTCCTGAACGGACAGGGGTCATGCCGGTCCCTTTTGCATGGTATAGTATAGGCAGGGCACGCGCAGTGTCTGTTTCATGATCTCTGAAGAAAAAGGAGGAATAGTCTATGGCAGCGGATACCATAGTTGCGATTTCAACCGCATTGGGCGTCGGGGCGATTTCGATCATCCGGCTGAGCGGTGATGAGGCTCTGCCGATTGTTTCCCGGCTGACGGGGAAGGATCTGACCAAGGCCGAAGGATATACCATTCATTTCGCCACGATCAAGGAAAATGACGAACCGGTGGACGAAGTGCTGATCAACGTGTTCCACGGACCGCGTTCCTATACCGGCGAGGACATGGCGGAAATTAACTGCCATGGCGGCATCTTCATTACCCGCAAGGTGCTGAGTCTCTGCATCGCCGAAGGGGCCCGGCTGGCCCGGCGGGGTGAGTTCACCGAACGGGCGTTCCTGAACGGCCGCATGGACCTGGCCCAGGCCGAAGGGGTCAATGACCTGATCTTTGCCCAGGACCGGGTGAATGCCCGCAGTGCCATGCACTCCCTCAAGGGCAGTGTCACGAAGCTGATCGATCCGCTGGTGGATGAAATCGTGCAGATCCTGGCCCATATCGAAGTCAATATCGACTATCCGGAATATGAAGATGTACACCAGCTGACCGATGAAGAGATCCTGCCGGCCGCGTACAAGTGGCTTGAGGAAATCGACACGATCATCGAAAAAGCCCAGCAGGCCGTCCTGATCCGCAGCGGCATCGATACGGTGATCCTGGGCAAGCCCAATGTCGGCAAGTCCTCCCTGCTCAACGCCCTGCTGGAAGAAGACAAGGCCATCGTAACCGACATTGCCGGTACGACCCGTGACCTGGTGGAAGGCAGTGTGCGGCTGGGCAATGTAACCTTGAATCTGATTGATACGGCCGGGATCCACGAAGCCGGCGACACCATTGAGCAGATGGGCATCGAACGCTCCCTGCAGGCCCTGGAAAAGGCCGAACTGGTGCTGCTGGTGCTGGACAGCTCCTCCGGCGTGACCGAGGAAGACCAGCGCCTGCTGGATCTGACCGAAGGCCGCAACCGCATCATTCTCTACAACAAGAAGGACCAGGTGGAACTGCCGGATACCATCGCGATCAGTGCCAAGGAAAAGGATCTGGATGCCCTGATCAGGGCCATTGAAGAAAAATACGACAGTGAAATCCACGCCGCCAATGAAGATACATTGAACAACGAACGGCAGATCGGTCTGGCCATGCAGGCAAAGAGCGCCATGCAGGATGTCATTAAATCCCTTGAGGCCGGGCTGGAACTGGATCTTGTGACCCTCGATCTGCAGGCAGCCCACAACGCCCTGAAGGAAATCACCGGTGAGGCAACCCGGGAAGGACTGCTCGATGAGATCTTCTCGCGGTTCTGTCTGGGAAAGTAGGAAGCCTATGAGATATCTGGATTCCCACGCCCATATCTTTTCCGAAGAGTTTCAGGATGACTTTGACGCTGTCCTGCAGCGGGCCAAAGATGCGCAGGTGGAGCGGATGGTCATCATCACGACCCAACCCGATGAAGCCCGCAAAGCCATGGCCTTCGCAGCCGGCAATCCAAACTATTTTCAGGTTGCCTACGGCATCCATCCGGAAGATATCCGGACGGTAACCGCAGACAGTCTGAAGGAAATGGCGGAGATCGCCGCTGATCCCCGGCTCAGCTTTGTCGGGGAGATCGGTCTGGATTACCACTGGGAGAAAGAGATGGCCGAAGCCCAGAAGGAACTCTTTAACCGCCAGATTGAAATTGCCCGGCAGGTGAACAAACCGATCATGGTGCACTCCCGGGATGCCCACCAGGATACCTTTGATATCCTGAAGGAACACCATGTGCCGGGGGTGCTGCACTGCTTTTCCGGCAGTGCCGAGCTGGCAAAGGAATATGTCAAGCTGGGATACTACATTGCCCTGGGCGGGGCGGTGACCTTCAAGAATGCCCGGCATGCGAAGGAAGTCTGCGCGGCCATTGATCCGGCGTACCTGCTCAGTGAGACAGACTGTCCGTACATGGCCCCCGAACCGGTCCGCGGGACCCGCAATGAACCGGCCAACATCCCGCACATTGTCCGAGTGATGGCCCAGGTGCGCCAGGTCAGCGAAGAAGAGATGGCAGAACAGATCTGGCAGAACGGACAGCGCTTCCTCGGGGTAACCGAATGAAGAAAATAAAGGAAGTCATTGTCGTTGAAGGCCGGCACGACAGCGCCCGGCTGAAGAAATGGTTTGACTGTGATACCATCGAAACCGGCGGCACCTCCCTGTCTGATGAAGTGCTGGAGGAAATCCGCGTCATGCAGAAGGAACGGGGTGTGATCATCTTTACGGATCCCGATGCCCCGGGAAATATGATTCGCCAGCGCATCAACGCGGCAGTGCCCGGCTGTCTGAATGCCTATGTGCAGAAAGAAGATGCCCGCACTTCCCGCAAGGTCGGGGTGGAGCACGCGGATGAAGCCGTGGTGCAGGAAGCCCTGGAACACCTGATCAGCCAGGATGAAAGCCGGCCGGACACCCTGCACATGCAGGACATGTTCGCGCTCGGGCTGATCGGAGCAGACAACTGCACACAGCGCCGCCGCCTGGCTGCCCGCAGGCTGCATATCGGTTACGGCAGCGCCAAAACCATGCTCAGACGGCTCAATGCCCTGGGCCTTTCAAGAGAACAACTGCAGGAGATACTGGATGAATAAACCGATCGCTTCCGTGGCCAGAACCCGGGAGATACTGAAAACCTATGATCTGCGGGCCCGCAAGGGATACGGGCAGAATTTTCTCGTGGATGTGTCCGTCGTGGCCCGCTGTGCCGAGGCGGCGCACTGCGAACAGGCTGTCATCGAAATCGGCCCGGGCATCGGCGCCCTGACCGAACAGCTGGCCCTGCGCTCTCAGCATGTACGGGCTTATGAAGTGGATGAACGGCTTCTGCCGGTGCTGGCCGATACGCTGCAGGACTACAACAATGTCGAAATCATCCTGCAGGATTTTCTGACCTGTGATATTGCGGCCTCGGTGCAGGAACTGAAAGCACGGTACGGCGCCGTCAGCGTGGCGGCCAACCTGCCGTACTACATCACCACCCCGGTGCTGTTCTCCCTGTTTGAGAAAGGCCAGGAAATCGAGTGGATCACCGTCATGGTGCAGAAGGAAGTGGCTGACCGCTTCGCTGCCCCGGTGAATTCATCGGACTACGGCACCCTCAGTGTGGAGAGCCAGTATCTCTATGAAGTGGAGCGGCTGTTCAATGTGCCCCGGACGGCTTTCAATCCGGCGCCGAAGGTGGACAGTGCCATTGTCCGGTTCCACCGCCGGCCGGAAACCCCGGAAGGGGAAGAACTGACGGCCTACTTCGATCTTGTCAAAGCCTGTTTCAAACAGCGCCGCAAGACCATATACAACAATCTGAAGGAATATCTGCAGGATGCCGAACGGACCGAGACGGTGCTGCGGCAGGCCGGGATTGATCCCGGTCAGCGCGCCCAGGAATGCCCGCCGGAACAGTTTGCCGTCCTGCTGAAGGAGATCCGGGGATGAAAGAAAGAGCCTATGCGAAAATCAACCTGTGCCTGGATGTTATCCGGCGGAGGGAAGACGGCTATCATGATCTGAAGATGATCATGGTGCCGGTGGATTTCTATGATCTGCTCGAGATCGAGCCGGCGGCGGAGACAACCCTGAAGCTGAACCGGTCCTATCTGCCGGTCAATGAAAAGAATACGGTCATCAAGGCGATCCAGGTCCTGCGGGAGCGTTACGGTTTCCGGGAAGAGTTTGCCTGCACCCTGGCCAAGCATATTCCCACCCAGGCCGGACTGGCCGGCGGCAGCGCCGATGCGGCGGCCGCAATCCGGATCCTGAACCGGATGCTGAAGCTGGACATGACAGCGGAAGAGATGACCGAAATCGGCCGGCAGGTCGGTTCCGATGTTCCGTTCTGCATTCTCAACAAACCGGCCCTGGTCGAAGGCACCGGCGAAGTCATCACCCCGTTTGCCTGCCAGGCGGATTTCCACATCCTGCTGGTCAAGCCCCGCCATGGTGTTTCCACCAAGACTGCCTTTGAGCACCTCGATATTGCCAATGCCGAGCACCCGGACTGTGAACAGATGCGCACGGCCCTGATCAGCGGTGACTATCACGGCATGATCAATGCCCTGGGCAACACCCTGGAGGAGATCAGCCTGAAGCTGGTTCCGGAGATCCGGGAGATCAAGGAAGACCTGACGGCGATGGGCTTTGACGGGGTCCTGATGTCCGGCAGCGGCTCCACGGTCTTTGCGATCACCAGAAACGAGAAGCTGATCGAAAGAGCCAGGAATATCATGCGGAACAAGCGGTATTTCGTCCGGGCCACCAGGATTCTGACGCAATAAGCAGAAAAGTAACAACGGCGTTCACAACGGACGCCGTTTTCCTGTTATGATCAAATCAGGAAGAGTGGAGCGTCAGCTCCGGAAAGGATAATTCGAATATGCTGCATGAAGTGAAGTTTCCGTCATTCAACGAGCGTGATCAGGTCTACGGATGGATCTATGTTCCGGCCTGCGAACCGGAGGGCATCATTCAGCTGATTCACGGCTTCGGCGAACATTCCCGGCGTTATCTGCACATGATTACAAGTTTCATGGAGGCCGGCTATATCGTGGCTGCCGATGACCATGTCGGTCATGGCAAGACAGCGGTGGAAAACAATACCTGGGGTGACTGGGGCGACAAGGGCTTTACGACTATGGTCGAGGACGAAAAGAAACTCCATGACCTGGTCTGTGAAAAGTATCCGGACTTGCCGTATTTCATGTTCGGCCACAGCATGGGTTCCTTCATTACCAGACAGTACATGGCCCGCTATGGCGAAGATCTGGACGGTGCCGTGATGTGCGGCACAACCGGTGTCTGGCCGAATCTGGATGCGAGTATCGCAACCGTGCAGAAACTGGTTGATGAAGGCAAGGGAGAGGAAGCCGATCCGACCCTGGGCGCGCAGTTCATGGGCTGGATGTTTGCCCGCTGTGATGAAGGCGTAAAACTGGGCAATGAGTGGATCTGTGATGATCCGTGGGTCCAGAAGGATCATGCCGAAGATCCGTTTGATGCCTTCACAAAGCCGACCAGCAACCGTTCCTGGCTGTATTTCCTGCAGATGATGCAGGACATCACCGGGGAAGACTGGGCAAAGAAGGTTCCGGAAGATCTGCCGGTCTATAATATCGCCGGCGATCAGGATCCGGTCGGTCAGTACGGTACAGGTGTCTATCAGGCTGCCAACTGGCTGATCGATACAGGGCACGAAGTCACAACCGAACTGTATACCGGCTACCGGCATGAGATTCATAACTATGATGACATCCGCGATGAGGTGGAACAGGGCATCATCGCCTTCTTCGACTACTGCCTGTAAGCAGAGCGGACACCATTGAGAACAAGGCACACGATGATCCGTGTGCCTTTTTAACAGTGTACGGAAAGCTGTGCTATCTGTTATGATGCAGAAAAAGGAGGATGATTTCTGATGAGCATCACAGTGAATATCCGCTATCACGGCAAGGGGGACAATGCCCTGAAGTTTGCCCGGGAAATGATCGAAACCGGCACTGTCGCAAAGATCCGCATGGTTCCCGGCAATCTGCGCTATGAGTATTATCAGCAGCTGGATGATCCGGAAACGATCCTGCTGATCGACAGTTGGGAAAACCAGGAAGCCATTGACCGCCACCACGCTTCAATGATGATGAGTGTGATTGCGGCACTGCGGGACAAGTATGACCTCCATATGGAAGTGGAACGGTATGTTTCGGATAACGGCATACCGGAACAGGATCAGGCGTTTATCAGAAAATAATCATGGACAAAGAAGAATACGCGGCGACGCTGATGTTCCCGCTGGGGGAATATCATCCTGAATTTAACCGGTATTTTACCGGGGTTGTCTACATCCAGCCGGTTTCCGATGAACAGATTCATATGTCAAACCTGACGTTCGAGCCGGGCTGCCGGAATCACTGGCACGTACACCGGGCTGAACAGGGCGGCGGTCAGATGCTGCTGTGCACCGGCGGGCGCGGCTGGTATCAGGCCTGGGGCGAGGAAGCGGTGCCGATGACACCGGGCACGGTGGTGCATATTCCGCCGGGTGTCAAGCACTGGCACGGGGCCGCGAAAGATTCGTGGTTCTCG
>JAFWEA010000066.1 GCA_017543005.1 Solobacterium sp.
ACCGCCGAGAGGCAGCACCCGGTCAGCCGCATGGCCAGCCGCAGCGGCCGGTAGATGATCCGGCTGACCAGCCGTTCGGCCCGCAGCACCGCCAGGATGGTCAGACCGCACAGCAGCACATAAAGCACCGGCATCCGGGTATAGGGAGTCAGTGATGATCCGCCCCTGGTCAGGGGCTCCATAACAGCGGCAAACATACAGGTATTCCTTTCTGTCATTGTAACTGAAGCAGGGTCTTAAAGTCAGTACTGCCGCGAATTTCCGCTGAGGAAACAACCGTGTCCCATAGTATAATGTGAGAGCATTGATACAGGAGGAACATGCATGAGTGAACAGGAACGGATTCAGGAACTGCGGCAGCTTCTGAATCGGTACGGATATGAATACTATGTGCTGGACCAGCCGACCGTCGATGATGCCGAATATGACCGGCTGATGCAGGAACTGATCCGGCTGGAGGACAGGCATCCCGAACTCTTTGATCCGCTGAGTCCCACCCAGCGGGTCGGCGGTGCCGTGCTGGAAGGCTTTGAAAAAGTGGCCCATGCCCGGCCGATGCTGTCGATGGGCGATGTGTTCAGCTACGATGAACTGCGGGCCTGGTGCCAGGGCATTGAAAATGCGGTCGGTCATGTCCGCTATTCGGTGGAAAACAAGATTGACGGTCTGGCCATGTCGCTGCAGTATGCCGGCGGCCGGTTTGTCAGAGCCGTGACCAGAGGTGACGGTGATGTCGGCGAGGATGTGACGGAGAATGTCAAGACGATCCGCTCGATCCCGCTGGAGATTCCCTATGACGGGGACTTCGAGGTGCGCGGGGAAGTATACATGCCGGTGGCTTCGTTTGAACGGCTGAATGAAAAACAGATGGCAGCCGGCAAGCCCCTGTTTGCCAATCCGCGCAACGCCGCGGCGGGTTCCATCCGGCAGCTGGATTCCAAAATTGCGGCATCAAGAAATCTGGATGCCTTCTGGTATTACGTACCGGATGCGGAACACTATGGCTTTAAAACACACGGGGAAGCGCTGACCTGGATTGCCAAACTGGGTTTCAGGACCAATCCGAACAACCGGATGTATGACGACGTGGACGACATCATTGCCTGGATTGACGAGATGGCCGAAAAGCGTGACAGCCTGCCGTACGCAATTGACGGCATGGTACTGAAGGTCGATGACCTGGAACTGGAAGAACAGCTGGGCTATACGGTCAAGACCCCGAAATGGGAGATTGCCTATAAATTCCCGGCAGAGCAGGCCGAGACAACCCTGGAGAACATCATCCTGACGGTCGGCAGAACCGGCAAGATCACGCCGAATGCCGTGCTGACCCCGGTCCGGCTGGCCGGCACCCAGGTGGCGGCGGCGACCCTGCACAACGAAGACATGATCAAGGACAAGGACATCCGGATCGGGGACCGGGTCATCGTGCACAAAGCCGGGGATATCATTCCGGAAGTGGTGCGGCCGGTGCCGGAGAAGCGGGATGGCTCCCAGGTGCCGTATGTCTTCCCGGCTGTCTGCCCGGTCTGCGGCAGTCCGCTGCACCGGTTCGAGGATGAAGCGGCGCATTACTGCCTGAATACCGACTGCCCGGCCCGGGTCGTGACCTCCATTGCCCACTTTGCCTCCCGCAATGCCATGGACATCGAAGGCCTGGGCGAAAAGCGGGTGGAACAGTTCCACCGGCAGGGCTGGCTGAACAGCGTGGATGAAATATACCATCTGAAGGACCGCAAGGATGAAATCCTGAGTCTGGAGAAATTCGGGGCCAAGTCCTATGACAATCTGGTCCGGGCGATCGAGAATTCCAAGGAGAACTCCCTGGAACGGCTGCTGTTCGGTCTGGGCATCCGCCAGGTCGGCGAAAAGGCCGCGGATGTGCTGGCCCATACCTTTGATACCATGGACAATCTGATGGCCGCCACGTATGACGATCTCTGCGCGGTGCCGGATGTCGGGGCAATCACGGCGGAAGCGATTGCACTCTTCTTCCATGATGAAAAGAACCGGGAACTGATCGAACATCTGAAAGAAGCCGGCGTGAACATGACCTGCCACAAGACGGAAGTGAAGGAAAGCATGTTCACCGGCAAGACCTGCGTGCTGACCGGCACCCTGTCGCAGTACAGCCGCAAGGAGGCAGAAGCGATCCTGACGGGGCTTGGTGCGAATGTGACCGGCAGTGTTTCCAAGAAGACGGATTATGTCATTTACGGGGCCGAGGCAGGTTCCAAACTGACCAAGGCCCAGGAACTCGGCGTGACGACCATGACGGAGGAAGAATTCCTCAACGCCATCCGGCAGGCCTGAAGTTGACCGCCTGCCAGAGCATTATATAGAATGGAACAGACAGGAAACGGAGAAAACAGTATGGACAAGAATCAGGAAAAAGAGTACTTACTGAGCCTGGCAAGATCACTCATGTTTGATTTTCCGGGGGAAGAGGCTGACTGGATCGTAAAGGAATTTGAAACGATCCGGAAACAGCTGGCAGTGCTCGACGAAGTCGATACGGAAGGGGTCGAAGAAGCGACCTGGCCGTTCGAAGATGAAACAACCTACATGCGCAAAGACGAAGTAACCGATGTGCTGACCCAGGAAGAAGTCCTCATGAATGCGAAGGAAACCCTGGCCGGACACATTGTGATTCCGAGGGTGGTGAAATGATGATCAGGGAAATCAGAGAAAACCGGGAAGCGGCAGCGGAAGTATGCCGCAAGGCCTATGCGGATATCCAGGCCCTGCAGCCCAAGCTCAATGCCGTTATCACCTTCATTGACCCGGAAGAACAGCTGGCGAACCTGCCGGAAGAAGGACTGCTGCGGGGTGTCCCGGTAGCGGTCAAGGACAACTGCTGCACCAAGGGCATCCGGACTACAGCCGGTTCTGCCATCCTGCAGGATTTCATTCCGCCGTATGATTCCACCATTGCCGAAAAGCTGAAGAAGGAAGGGGCCGTCATGATCTGCAAGTCCAGCATGGATGAACTGGCCATGGGCGGTGCCAATACAACAGCCTTTACCGGCCCGGTCCACAACCCGTGGGATAAAGACCGGATTCCGGGCGGTTCGTCCGGCGGCAGCGTGGCCCTGGTGGCTGCCGGGGCCGTACCGATGGCCATCGGTTCGGATACCGGCGACAGTATCCGCAAGCCGGCTGCCTGGTGCGGGGTCATCGGTGTCAAGCCTACCTATGGCCTGATCAGCCGCTTTGGCGGGATTCCGTATGCGTCCAGTCTGGATACGTTCGGTGTCATTACCAGGAGTGTTGAGGATGCCTGCATTGCCCTGCAGGCGGTGGCCGGCCGCGACAGCCGCGACATGACCAGTGCCGATGTGGAGATCCCGGATTATCTGGCTGCGCTGGACTCCGATATGCACGGCAAGAAACTGGCGGTCCTGGGCAATGTTATGGACGGCCTCCTGAATGACAATGTCCGCAAGGTCTTCAACGGTATCGTTGAAAAGCTGAAGGAACGCGGCGCCCAGGTGGATGTCGTCTACTTTGATCAGAAGATCATGCGGGCGGTCCTGCCGGCTTACTACGCAATTGCCAATGCGGAAGCAGCCAGCAACAATGCCAATCTGGACGGCGTGCGCTTCGGCGTGCGGGAACCGGGTGAAACAACCGAAGACATCATGATGAATACCCGGACAAAGAATTTCAACAAGATGATCCGCAGACGGTTCACCATCGGCGCGTTCGCACTGGATGGCGAGAATCAGGAAAAGATCTTCCGCAAGGCCAAGAAGGTGAGACGCCTGATCTGCAACGAAATCAACGGCTGCCTCGAGGAATATGACGCTATCCTGGCCCCTACTGACGGCGATATCGCGCCGCGCTTTGATGACCCGGGTGCCGACCCGCTGAGCGATTACAACCTGGTGACCGGCGGTCATCTGGATCTGGAGAACTTCAACGGTTCCCCGTCCATGTCCGTACCGATGGGATTTGATCAGGGCTGCCCGCTCGGCATCAGCATTGCCGCGAAGCCGTTTGACGAAATCACCATGTTCAATGTTGCCAAGGCCGTGGAAGAAATCACCGGTCTTAAGGGCCTGACAGCGGAGGTGAAATAAGATGGAATACAAAGCAACCATAGGCATTGAAATCCACTGTGAACTGCTGACAAAGAGCGGCATGTTCGCCGGGGCGCCGAATGAATTCGGGCTGGAACCGAACACCGGGACCTGCGCCATCGACCTGGCCATGCCGGGCACCCTGCCGGAGCTCAATGAGGAAGGGGTCCGCAAGGCCATCCAGGCCTGCACGGCCTTCCATCTGACCCTGGACCCGCTGGTCCGGTTTGACCGCAAGAATTACTTCTATTCCGATCTGCCGAAAGGCTTCCAGATCACCCAGCAGTTCCATCCGCTGGGCCGCAACGGCTGGCTGATGATCGATACCCCGGAAGGCAAGAAAAAGGTCCGCATCAACCGGATCCACATGGAAGAAGATACCGCCAAGCAGTTCCACATGAATGACAAGACCCTGCTGGACTTCAACCGCAGCGGTGCACCGCTGATTGAAATCGTCTCCGAGCCGGATATGTCCACCGGCCAGGAAGCCGAGGCCTATGTCGAAGCGCTGCGGCAGACCCTGTACTATATCGGTGCTTCGGATGCCAAGATGGAAGAGGGTTCCATGCGCTGCGACGTCAATATTTCCCTGGCGCCGGTCGGTTCGGATCATCTGGGCACCAAGAACGAGATCAAGAATATCAACTCGATCTCCAATGTCGGCAAGGCCATCGACTTTGAAATTGCCCGGCAGAAGGCCATCTATGAGGCCGGCGGGACCATCGAGCAGGAAACCAGACGGTTCGATGACAAGATCAACGAGACTGTCCTGATGCGGAAGAAGGAAGGGGTTACCGACTACAAGTACTTCCCGGAACCGAACATTCCGCCGATCCGGCTCAGCGCCGAATGGATCAAGGAAATCCAGGACAACATGCCGGAACTGCCGGATGAAAAGCGGGCCCGCTATGCGGCTGAATACGGTCTGAGTGCCCATGATATCGGCATCCTGATTGCCAACAAGGAAATGGCCGAATTCTTCGAAAAGACCATGACCGTCAGTAAGAACGCCAAGGGTGTGTGCAACTGGCTGCTGTCGGATATCAGCGGCTGGCTGAATAAAAACAGTAAGACGATCGGGGACAGTGCCCTGACACCGGAGCA
>JAFWEA010000067.1 GCA_017543005.1 Solobacterium sp.
ACGAAAAGAGTAAGCTGAAGAGCGTCAGAAGACAGCGGAGCGCTACCTCTTATCTGGTGCCCGGCAGCCTGGACATCACCCACAGCCAGGATCATTACCTGTTCTCCCGCACGAGCCGGGTGGCCCGCCCAAAGAATACTTCTTCCCGCGGCGGAGGATCCTCCACGCATATCTCGTCGTCCGGATCCTTCCATGGCGGCTCCCACGGAAAGTTCTGAAACACCAGACAAAAACGGATTCTTCACGAATCCGTTTTTTTTCAGTTCAGTTCGCTTTTCCGCTTCAGGCTCGGATGACCGGCCAGCATTTTCTTTACCCCGTAGGGATACGCAAAGGCGATCTCGGCAATGCCCTTTTCACACTTGAGCACGATGCCCTCACCGAACTTGGAATGCACCACCTGTTCCCCCTTGCGGAACTCGACGGCCGCCGACTGTTCAAACCGCTGGTTGAAGGTCTCCTCCGGATCGGCGAACAGCTGCCGGTTGAGCGGCTTCATATCAAGCGGGTTGCCCTGGAAGGTCGCGCCCATGTGCTCGATATACTCGTCATCGATCTCGTCGATAAACCGGGATCTCGTTCTGGCTTTCTGCAGGATATAGCTGAAGCCGCCGGCTTCGGTCAGGTAGAGCTTGTTACGGGCCCGTGTGAAGGCCACATAGGCCAGCCGGCGCTCTTCCTCGACACCCTTCTTGCCGTCGTTCATGGCGCGTTCATTCGGGAAGATGCCGTCGTTCATATCGGAGACGAAGACCGTATCAAACTCCAGACCCTTGGCCGCGTGCACCGTCATCAGCTGCACATAGTCACTGTTCATCGTCTCATCCCGGTCGCCGTACAGCGATACCAGCTGCAGGTATTCCTCCAGCGTGCTGTCGGGATAGTTTTCGCTGAATTCCCGGACGTCGTCGATCAGTTCCTTCAGGTTTTCGAGCCGGTCGGTTTCATGATCCTCTTCCAGCATGGCCCGCAGTCCGGATTCCTCAATGATGTTTTCAAACAGCCTGAAGATTTCCGTCTTGCCGGCCGCAGCCTTTTCCCGCCAGGATTCCACCATGGCGACAAACCCGTCCAGGGTCTTCTGGACCTTGCCGGAGAACAGCTGTTCTTCCTTCAGCACGGTGTACATGGACCGGCCGGTGCTGATCGCCCGCTGGGCAATCGTATCCATCGTCTTATTGCCGATGCCGCGCTTGGGCCGGTTCAAAATCCGCTGCAAGGCCAGGTCATCAGCCGATGACACCATGCGCAGATAGCACAGGGCATCCTTGACTTCCTGCCGCTCATAGAACCGCACCCCGCCGTAGATCACATACGGGATCCGCTCATCCAGCAGGCCTTTTTCCAGCGAACGGGACAGATAGTTGGAGCGGTACAGCACGGCCATGTCATGGTATGGCTTGCCCTGCTTGTGCAGTTCCTTGATCTTGGCCGCGATCCAGGCTGCCTCATAGGCATCGCTGGCACTGGCATAGTGAGTGATCTTCACATCGGAGCGCCGGTTTGTGTAGAGTTCCTTCTCCAGTCTGTGACGGTTGTTGCGGATGACGCTGTTGGCCCCGTTCAGGATGGCCGAGGTCGAACGGTAGTTCTCGTTCAGCATGATGGTCTTCGTGCCCGGGAAATCCTTCTCGAAATTCAGGATGATATTCACATCCGCTCCGCGCCAGGTATAGATAGTCTGGTCCGGATCGCCGACGACATACAGGCTGTTGTCAATGCCGGTCAGCTGCCGGATCAGTTCATACTGTACCTTGTCGATATCCTGGAACTCATCGACATGGATCCAGTGATAGCGGCGCTGCCACTTGTCCAGCACCTCACTGTACGTCTTGAACATCCGTACAACCCAGAGAATCAGGTCATCAAAGTCCAGGGCATACAGCGCGTTCTGCCGTTCCACATAGTACCGGTATACTTCCGCCTTGGCCTTGTCGCCGGTGAAGCTGCCGGCCAGCTTGAACGCATGGTCCACGGAGATGCCGGCGGACTTGTTGTTGGATATATAATCCAGCAGAGCCCCGTACGGATACGTGGTCGCATCCAGCCCGAGCACCTTGTAGGCTTCCTTGAGCACGGATTTCTGGTCTTCCGCATCCATGACCGTGAAATTGCGCGGCCAGCCCATGCACTGGATGTCTTCCCGCAGGATGCGCACGCAGAGCGAGTGAATCGTGCTGATCCACGGCTGTCCGGCATCCTCAGCCAGCATTTTGCGGAGTCTGTCCTTCATTTCGTTGGCCGCCTTGTTGGTAAAGGTAATGGCCAGGATCTTCCGGGCATCGGCTCCGAGATCCTGCACCAGGTGGGCAATGCGCATGGTCAAAACCCGGGTCTTCCCGCTGCCGGCCCCGGCGACCACCCGCAGATATTTATCTTCCGAAAGTACGGCGTCTTTCTGGTTTTCATTCAAAATACTGAGATCCATCATATTCTGCTCCATGCCTCATCTCATGAGGCTATGTTATTATACCAAGAAAGGATCAATGCTGTCTGACTGAGTTTTATGCGCATGTTATAATAGACAGCGGAGTATAAATTATGGTAAAAACAGCTGAAAACTGGAAAGATTTCGCCTGCATCGATGCCGGTGATGGAGAAAAACTGGAGCGCTGGCAGAATATTGTGCTGCGCCGGCCGGATCCGCAGGCCATCTGGCCCAAAGATAAGAACGAAAAACTGTGGCAGAATGCCGACGCGGTCTATCACCGCTCCCGCTCCGGCGGCGGTTCCTGGGAATACCGGAAAAAACTGCCGGAAGCCTGGACCATTCAGTACGGGGATCTGACCTTCAAGGTCTCCCCGACCGGCTTCAAGCATACGGGGCTCTTCCCCGAGCAGGCCGTCAACTGGGACTGGATGGCCGACCTGATCCGCACGCACAAGGATGAAAACCTGCGTATCCTGAACCTGTTTGCCTATACCGGCGGGGCCACCATGGCCTGCGCCGCAGCCAGCGCTGCCGAAGTGGTGCACGTGGACGCTGCCAAGGGCATGGTGCAGTGGGCCAAGGAAAACCGCGATCTCTGCGGGCTGCAGGATCATACCATCCGGTTCATCGTGGATGACTGCCTCAAGTTCGTGGAACGGGAAAAGCGCCGCGGGCATACCTATCACGGCATCCTGATGGATCCGCCCTCCTACGGCCGCGGACCCAACGGGGAAATGTGGAAGTTCGAAAAGGAAATCGTGCGGCTCATCGACGCCTGTCTCGATATCCTGGATGACCATGCCCTGTTCTTCCTGATCAATTCCTATACGACCGGCTTCTCCTCCACTGCCCTCGGTGATCTCATGAAGACAACCGTGCTGGCGGAGCATCCGGACGGAACCATCGACGCCGGGGAAGTCGCCCTGCCGATCACCGGCCGGGACCTGCTGCTTCCGTGCGGCATCTACGGCAGATGGCAGCGTCATGAAGATTCTCTATGAAGACAACCACCTGCTGGTGGTGGAAAAGCCGGTGAATATCCCGGTCCAGGCCGACAGTTCCAATGATCCGGATCTCTTGACCCTGGCCAAGGCCTATATCAAGGAAAGGTACAACAAACCCGGCAATGTCTGGCTCGGTCTCGTGCACCGGCTTGACAGGCCCGTCGGCGGGGTCATGGTATTCGCCCGCACCAGCAAGGCAGCCGGCCGGCTTTCCGATATCATCCGGACAAGGAAGATGAAGAAAACCTACCTGGCGGTGCTCGACGGCATCCCGAAAGAAAAAAGCGCCGTGCTGGAAGACCGGCTGATCAAGGATCCCAAAACCAACACAACCCGGACCACCGGCAGTGAAGAAGGCAAATATGCCCGGCTCTCCTACCGGATCCTGGCCGAACACAACCGCAAGGCCCTGGCCGAGATTACACTCGATACCGGCCGGTCCCATCAGATCCGGGTCCAGTTCGCATCCCGCGGCTGGCCGCTGCTCTATGATCAGCGGTACAACCCGCATCCCGGAAAAGGTCAGATTGCCCTCTGGGCAGCCAGACTCGAATTTCCGCATCCCGTCACCGGAGAGATTCTCACCTTCGAGGACCTTCCCCAGGGCAGGCCATGGACAGATTTTGAGGTAATGGAATGACTGAAGTAAAGAAGAAAAAGAGAAGAAAACGCAGAAAGTACAAGCTGGTACTGCCATGGAAACAGAACACTGCCCAGACCGGCAGGAAAACTGTCCGCCGGAAAAAGCGCCGGCTGAAGCTGAAAAAGGAAGTCTGGCTTGCGCTTGCCGGGGTTGTGGCTGTCCTTCTGCTCATTCTGGTGCCGCGGGCCGTGGACAACAGCAAGCTGAAGAAACTCGGCTATAAGAAAGATGAAATCGCCGCGATCCGGGAACAGAAACTGACCCGGACCCTGCTGGACAACGAATGGTATTCCCCGTATCTTGCCCAGTCGATCAAGGCCGGCACCCTGGATACGGACTACCTGGAACTGTATACGGTCGTCTCGCCGGAGCGGGGCCTGGCCGCCAAGGATTTCCTGCTCTACAACCGGCTGCTCGACAAGGGCTACGTGGACAAGCAGCTTCTGAACCTGTTCAAGAATCTGAAGTACTGGGAGATGACGCCGCTGCTGGTCTTTGACTACCAGTATGACGAGACCATGTACATCAATGACTGCACGAATCACCGGGAAACCAACAGTGAGAACAACTTCGTCCTGGATGGCAATTACTATACGTTCTATGAGAACACCCTGCCGGTGGATGATGCGAACAATGTGAACATGCTGGTGAACAAGACCTATTATCTGGACGGTTCCTATGTGCCGCCGCAGCTGACCGATCTTTCCATCCAGTATGCGGCCACCGACAGACAGCTGGCCCAGGTTGCGGCAGATGGTCTGGCAGACTGGTGCAATGCCGGCCGCAATGTCGGCGTCACCTTCTACGCCACCAGTGCCTACCGCTCCTATGAATCCCAGGAAACCCTCTACAGGAATTATGTCGGGGTCTACGGGGAAGCACAGACGGACCTGCTGTCGGCCCGGCCGGGCTTCTCCGAGCATCAGACCGGTTATACCGTTGACATCGCTGCCACCCATGAAGATGACATCGATGAATTCAAGGATACCCTGGCCTACCGCTGGACCAGCATCAATTCACCGGATTACGGCTGGATTCTGCGCTATCCCGCCGGCAAGGAATGCATCACCGGCTATGAGTTCGAATCATGGCACTACCGCTACCTCGGCGTGGATCTGGCCAGAGCCGTCTACGCTTCCGGGATGACCTATGACGAATTCTACTGCCTGTATCTGAAACCCTGGAACGGGGAAGGCGAAAACAAGCCAAAGGACAGCATCCTCGAAGCCAGTGACTGGCATACGCTGATCGCTGCCGACGCATCTGAAACAGAATAAACCGGATCTCACGATCCGGTTTTCATATCAGTATATGACTGTGTACGTAGCGGGCAAAGCCCTGTTCATTGACGGACGGAGCGATGTCATCCGCCGCATCCTTGGCATCCCGGGTACCGTTGGCCATGCATATGCCGGCCCCGGCATACCGGAGCATGGGGATATCATTGGTCGTATCCCCGAAGGCCATCATTTCGGCGGCCGTGATGCCCATCATTTCGCCCACAATGGCCATGCCGGTATCCTTGCCCAGCCGGGCATCATTGAATTCCAATAAATCCGGGGCGGTCTTGAAACCGATATAGCGGGGATCCCGGTGGTTTCTTTCGAATTCTTCCGCTGCCGGCATATCCTCCGGATTCAGCACGAACATCACCTTGATCTGCGGCTTGACCGTCAGGGTGCGGATGTCCCCTTCCCTGACTTCCTGGCCGACCCGGTCGGCCACGATCTGCACCTGCGGCGTGATCTTCTGAGCGTAGAACATGGCGCCCTCATACATCGTCGGAATCAGCCCGGCCGGTTCATACAGGTCGATGATCTCCTGAATCAGCGGCACATCCAGCACATAGGGCACTTCCATCTTACCGGTTTTCATGTCCAGCACTTCACCGCCGCCGGAACCGATCAGATAATCGATTTCTCCCTCGAGATGCCAGCCGGCCAGCAGCCCGGTGATACTGGCCACCGGACGGCCCGAACAGATCGCAAAGGCGATGCCGTTCTGTCTTAATTCCCTGACGGTTTCAGCCACGGAAGGATCACAGACACCGTCTGAATTGATGATCGTCCCGTCGAGATCCGCTGCCACCAGCCTGATCATTCTGTCTTCCCCAAGAACCGGAACAGTTCCTCTTTTCTGTTTTCCATATCCTGATAGCCCAGGTCATACAGTTCCTGCAGTTCCGGGGTATTGCCGCTGAAGCGGGCCACATGCAGGGTGCTCGACGGCCTGAACAGCATGGCATTGCCTTCATCCACCAGCTTGTAGATCAGGTCCATCTGCTTGTTGTAGTTGAGATGGCGGATTGAGTAGTCCTCCACCATTTTCGGATAGTTATGATAGAACATCTTCATCATGACCTTGACTGCGGGACTGCCCGGTTTGCGGACATAGCCGGCCGGCTTTGTCGTGATGACGATGTGCTTTGTGCAGCCCTTTTCAATGGAACGCTCAATCGGAATCATCTTGGTGATGCCGCCGTCCAGATACTCCCGGCCGTTATACTTCACCCGGGCCGAGGCAATCGGCAGGGAACAGGCCGCCAGCACCAGCTGCAGCCCATCATCGAGATCCTGCGGGCCAAACCAGACGGTTTCCCCTTTCTTCAGGTCATAGCACCCGATTTCCATATCCGGGTTTTCTTCCTTCAGTCTGGCAATGGAGAAATTCTCCTTGTCAACCAGGTCATGAAACAGGTGCTGGTAGGCTACGTAATGATGTTCCTTGACAAAGGCGGACACGCCGACAATCTCGGGATCCGCGACATATTCCGTCGACATCTTGTGCGGGATATGCTTGTCCCGCATCAGATAGCAGATCAGATACAGGGCGCCGGAAGAGATTCCTGCCCCGTAGTCAAATGTTATATCATGGTCATTCAGCCAGGCCAGCGCCCCGGCCGTGTAGGCCCCGCGCATCCCGCCGCCTTCCAGTACCAGTCCATATCGTTCCGTCATATTCGTTCCTCTTACTCTTCTGTTTCTGTCGGTGCTTCTGCCGCAGCAGCTGCCTGCAGCTCATCATAGTCCGCCTGAACCAGTTCCTTGAACCAGGTCACCTTGTTTTCGGTGATCAGCCGGTGCGGGCAGATCTTGCCCATGAAATCCCGGTGCAGATAGACATCATCCGGGGTCAGCCCGTAGGCCTGCAGCAGTTCGGCGCACAGCCAGGCGGTATTCCTGACCGTCTGATCGAAATCACCGCTGACATTGACGCACATCTCAATGCCGATGCCGTTCATATTGCCGCCATCCCGGGAACGGTTGTCCCCGGCATTCCAGGCAATCTCGTTGTCCGGCAGGTTGTGGTAGATGCTGTGATCATCCACGGTATAGTGCCAGGATGTAATATCCGTTGTATCCCCGATCAGCCAGTTGCTGTGGGCCAGGGCATCCGCACCGCTGGAGCGGTTGTCCGTTTCGTGAATGGTCAGGAAACGGATTTCCCTGATTTCCCCGGGCCGGCGGGAACTGTCATAGGGAATATAGACATGATTCACCGGGATGCCATGGACTTCATCCAATGTAATGGCATAGGTGATATAGCCGCTTTCTTCCTCCGCCGTTTCCGTTACGACAACCGGCGGTTTCTCCGGTTTCCGGCGCAGCAGCCCGTATACTGCTCCTGCCAGCAGCAGCGGGATCATCAGCAGGATCAGGATCCGGCCAAGCCTGACTCTGCCCGGACGCTTCCTGCTCATCAGAACAGCGGCGCCATCAGCCTCAGGATGGCGCGGAAGACCCGGACGAGCGGATTCGTATTCTCCACTTCTTCCAAGGTCACCTCGTGGGAACGCTCCAGGGCCTGTTCGAAGTCTTTCCGGATCTGCAGGACTTCCGGCGAATCGAACATCAGCACCCCGTCTTCAAAGTGCAGGAAATAACTTCTGTAGTCCGTGTTGACGGACCCGACAATGGCCAGACTGTCATCCGACACAATGGCCTTGCTGTGATTGAACCCCGGGGTAAACTCATAGATCCTGACCCCGTTGATCAGCAGCTGATAGTAATTCGAGCGGGTAATGGAGAAAACATACCGCTTGTCCGGGATATGCGGCACCAGGATCCGTACATCCACGCCGGTCTCTGCCGACAGGGTCAATGCTCTCAGCATGTCCGCGTTGAGCACCAGGTACGGCGTGTTGACGTAAACATACTTCCGGGCATGGTTGACGATATTCAGGTGCATGCTCAGGCCGACATCCGAATCATCCGTCGGCGTATCGGAGAACGGCTGAAAGAGCCCATGGTAACCCATCGGCTCGGGCATGATATGGTACTTTTCGTAGTCAATTGCCGTATCATCCGGCTTGAGATAACTGTACATGCTCAAAAACATATCCGACAGACTCCAGACTGCTTCTCCTTCAAGCATCAGGACCGAATCCCGCCAGTACCCGTAACGGGTCTTCAGATTGATATATTCATCGGCCAGATTCACCCCGCCGGTAAAGCCCACCCGGTTGTCCACGACACAGATCTTGCGGTGATCGCGGTTGTTCATCTGGATCATCAGGGCCGGCCGCAGGCGGTTGAACCGGTAGGTTTCAATGCCCATCGCATTGAGCTTTTTGTCATAGCGGTACGGCAGGGTCGTGGCACAGCCGAAGTCATCGTAAATCAGCTTGATTTCCACCCCGGCCGCCGCCTTCTCTTTCAGAATCTCCAGCACGCTGTTCCACATCTTCCCTTCATCGATGATGAAGTATTCCATGAAAATGAAGTGCTCGGCTTTCTTCAATTCTTCCAGCAGCACCGGGAACCACTCCTCCCCGCTGGCGAAATAGCGCGCCTTTGTATCATCATAGACCGGGAACCGGCTGGTCTTCAGGGCATAGGCAAACATCTTGTGCACCTGCGGGTGTTCCCAGGCCAGCTTATGCATCAGGCTGCCGTCCTGCTGCAGCAGTTCCCGCATCTTGTCCGAAGCCTGACTGGTGCCTTTGGACAGTTTCTTCGGCATCCGCTTGTTGCCGCAGACCAGATACAGCGGCACACCGACAATCGGCACAGCCAGAATCAAAATGCTCCAGACGATTTTATATTCTGAATCTTCATAGCGGTTCAGGATGATAATGGCGAAGGCAATGGCCACCGCGTTGAACAGCGGCGACAGCTGCCAGGTCAGAGCAGCCCGGTAAAACCACATGAAAAGAAACCAGAACTGAATCAGGATCAGCACGGCTATAATCATCATCCGGCTCGTCAGGATCTTGAAGAGACGATGCATGCTCCTATTATAGCAAAAGCAGAATCAAACTGCAGAGTATGCAGTCAATCCTGCTTCAGATCATATTCGTAGATATTCTTAATGGTTTCACCCCGGCGGTAGAGCCAGTGATCCTCCGGCACGGGCACGGTTTCCAGCAGGGTGCCGTTGAGCTTTTCCAGGGTCCGGCGGGACGCGATGTTGTCCGGGGAACAGGTGATCAGCAGTTTCTCAAAGCCGTATACATCCCGTGCTACCGGCAGAAGCACCCGGCAGGCATGGTAGGCATAGCCATGGCCGCGGTGGACCGAAACGACATTGTAGCCGATATTGCCGGCATAATACAGCGTCGGATCATTCCCGATCCGCAGGTCGCAGGTTCCGACCTTGACATAAGACCCGTGCTTATAGATCCCAAACAGGATTGAGTGGGTATTGTCGTTGAACATATTGGCGGGAATATCCTGTTCCTGCACCAGGTCAACCACATCACCGCTGTAACGGATCTCTTTTCTGACCGCCGACAGCAGCCGTTCAAAAATCACAGACAGCGCCTCCTCAGTCCGCCAGACTGACAATCAGGTCCCGGTAGATGCCGCGCAGTGTTTCTTTCTGCGCATCCGTCAGCTGGGCATCCCCACTGGAAAATTCAAAATCATCCACCAGCGAGATATGATTCCCGATGATTTTGCCTTCCTTGACGGCAATGATATCCGGAATCAGGAAGTTCTTTTCCCCGCTCTCCGATTCGGCCAGGGCCGCATCGAGATACGGCAGGAGTTCTTCGTATTTCTCGTAGGTCAGCTTGGAAAGGTCCACGTCAACATAGTAGACGGAAAGGCCGTATTCGTTGAGCACCACGTCCAGTTCCGGAACAGCCCGCTGGCAGTACGGGCAGTTCGAGCGGCCGAAGTACAGCAGCCCGGTACCGCCCTCATCGAAAAAGCGCATGCACTCATCCGGCGTGATTTCCAGAAACGGCGGTTCTTCATCATTCAGCCACTGATAACCGGACATGTCGGCAGCGACGCTGACCGGTTCCACCGCACTGTGGATAACCAGGCCCGTTTCCTCTTCTTCTTTTTTTCCGCAGCCGGCCAGAACCAGGGCCGCAGCACAAACATATAACAGTTTCTTCATTTTATCCCTCAAAACAACAGCCTAATCGTAGCAGGTATCCCCCGGTGCCGCAAGAATCATGCCAGCCGGCGGATGATCGTGCAGATCAGTTCAACTGCCTTCTCCATCTGCCCGACCACGAGATA
>JAFWEA010000068.1 GCA_017543005.1 Solobacterium sp.
GAGGACCCCGGCCAGGAAACTGTCTCCGGCCCCGGACGCATTGACCATGGTTTCCACCGGCTTCATTTTCCGCCGGATGACACGGTCCTTGTCCAGGTAAAGACATCCGTCTCTGCCTAAAGAAATATACAGCGTTTTCAGCCCTTTCTCAATCAGTTTCTGCCCGGCCTGTTCCAGGCTGTCTTCATCCGTGATCTTCATCCCACTGAGCACTTCCAGCTCGGTCCGGTTCGGTTTCATGGCATAGATCCGCCCGGCATAGGGAATCATCTTCTCCGCATAGATATCCGATACCGGGTCCACCACGATCTTGTTTCCGTAACCGGACACGAGATACTCCAGGCTTTCATCAGGCAGGGAAGGATCCATGATGATCAGGGCTGCCTTATCCAGCAACTGTTTTCGGGCCTGCAGGCAGGCGGTATCGATATGCCGCATGACCCGCATGTCGCACAGTGCCAGGTGCATGTCCTGGTCTTCGCTGAGCACCTGCAGGAAGACCCCGGTATTTTCCCCGGGCACGGTCAGCACCTGACTGACATCCAGGCCCTGTTCTCTGCACATCTGCAGCAGCATCTTCCCGAACATGTCATCGCCGACCGCACTGATCAGCGAAACCGGCACGTCCAGCCGCTGCAGGTTGTCCAGGATATTCCTGGTGACGCCCCCGGCCCCGGTGAAGATCTCGGCCGGATGATCGGTTTTCTCCCGGATCGGCAGAAGACTGCGTCCGTAAATATCAATGTTGGCCGCGCCGATGCCGACTGCATATGCTCTGCTCATCTGCCTGTATCCTCCGTTTCTGGTAATACCCTTTCATTATAATTGAACTTCCGGCGGGCTTCATCCGTTTTCCCGGTTCATTCTTCCCCGCTGTCCGGCACTGCCCCGATCTCGGTGTAGACCATGCCGTTCCGGCCCGGCTGGGAGCGCATCAGGGAGATCCTTTCAGCTGTCATGGTAATCTCCGGCAGGTGCAGGTCCGGATATTCCCGGTATTCGGGCACGGCTTTGCGCACCAGGGTGATATGCGGCCGGAATGCCTTCCGGTCAAAGGAAATCTCCTGTTCTGCCAGGGCATGGCGCAGCCGGCTGACATAGGCCGTCAGCTGCTCTGATCCGCTCAGGGTGCAGGCATAAAGATCCCGGAAATGCAGGATGCCCTCCAGTTTCAGTTCCACTGGTTCAAAGGGAATCTCCGTCAGGACATCCAGGACCGGGTCCGGCTGATATTCACCGATAAAAGCCAGGGTCATATGCAGGTTGAAAGGATCCGTGTACCGGCCGTGAATACCGCATAATTTCATTTCCCGCTGCAGTGCAGACAGGGCCTGCCGCATGGCTTCATCCGGCAGGATCGCAACAAATAATCTCATCGTCTCCGATTATAGCAGAAGGCATATGAAAACCCGTACTGACACGGGTTTCATTGTCCTCAGAAGTTGTTCTTCTTGACTTCGAAGTATGCCTGCGGATGAGCGCAAACCGGGCAGATGACCGGGGCTTCCTTGGCAACGACGGTGTAACCGCAGTTGCGGCACTGCCATACGACTTCGTCTGCCTTGGCAAAGACGGTCTTGTCTTCGATGTTGGCCAGCAGCTTCAGGTAACGTTCTTCGTGTTCCTTCTCGATGCCGCCGACGCCTCTGAACTGCGCGGCAATCTCCGGGAAGCCTTCCGCATCCGCTGTCTCGGCGAATTCCTTATACATGGATGTCCATTCTTCGTTTTCACCGGCAGCGGCCTGTTTCAGGTTGTCGACTGTATCGTGGATCGCCCCGCCCTGCAGCAGCTTGAACCACATCTTGGCGTGTTCTTTTTCGTTCAGGGCTGTTTCGGCGAAGATGGCAGCGATCTGCTCGTAGCCTTCCTTCTTGGCTTTGCTTGCCCAGTAGTCATACTTGTTGCGGGCCTGGCTTTCACCCGCAAACGCAGTGGCCAGATTCTTCTCTGTCTGTGTTCCCTTGATGTCTTTCATGATGATGCTACCTCCTTTTTTTCATCATAGCAGTTTTTCGTATTCCTTTTCACGGAATCCGACAATGACGGTATCACCGTCGATGATGAGCGGCCGCTTCACCAGCATGCCGTCGCTGGCCAGCAGTTCGATCTTGGCCTGTTCGCTCATCTGCGGCAGTTTTTCGGAGAGATGCATCTGCCGGTACAGAGTGCCGCTGGTATTGAAGAATTTCTGCAGCGGCAGACCGCTGCGTTCATGCCACCGGCGGATCTCTTCCGGCGTCGGATTATTGTCCTTGATATGTCTCTCTTCCACTTCAATGTGATGTTCTGCCAGCCACTTCCGGGCTTTCTGACAGGTGGAACACTTCGGGTACCAGATAAACAGCATTTCTCTCTCCTCCTTCTGATTTAACAATACCATGTTCCGTCAGGTTATTTGTCCGGATCATGCGAATAAGATCATTGAAGACAGATTACTGATGACTGGCATTCCATATAGTGTGTAAATTGTGTAATATTTATGGTGAAAGGAAATGAAACGGAGAGATCTGATCAGACTGCTGAAACAATCCGGATTCAAGTTTGTCCGGCAGGATCTTTCCGGTTCATTGATCGGCATGAACAGAATGAAAAATGTATATCCAGTTTTGATCAAACAGAATGGTGCACGGTTTCTGGCATATGTTGCGGATATTGATTCCGCCACGCAGGGCGATTCTTTCTTTGAAGCCATTGAGATGGCCAGGGACCTGCTTGGTTCTCACAGTCTTGTGGCAGACCTGCCCGCCCCAGGTACGGCTGAACAGGCCACCGCAGCAGCCCGCCGGCAATTTGATACGGATGATTTCACAATATCCGACGGGATCATGACTTTCGTAGATATTGATACCGTTGCCTATCGGAAAAAACTGGATGATCACTGTGTGCGGAAAAATGTCAGTCTGCCGGCCTGGCTGAGCAGGAAAGCGGATGAAGCCGGTCTGAGTCTGTCCAAGGTATTGCAGGAAGCACTGCTGGAAAGACTCGGCTGAGCAGAACCATGACAAAAAACAGAAGAGTTCACATCTCTTCTGTTTTTTCTTTGTTTTGTGTTATTCCTCAGCTGCCGGTTCTTCGGCCTGCGGCTCGGCGATGGCCACGTTGGACACCTTGGTGTTTTCTGCCACGTTGATCAGCTTGACGCCCTGGGCGTTGCGGCTGTAGGAGGATACCTGGTTCAGCGAGATGCGGATGATGATGCCGTCATCGGTCATGATCATGCAGTCCTCATCCCCGTGCACTGCCTTCATGCAGACAAGGTCA
>JAFWEA010000069.1 GCA_017543005.1 Solobacterium sp.
ATTCCGCTCCAGCCAGTCATGGATATGCAGGGCCGTCAGTACGGCAAAGGCCATGCTCTGGGGCCGGAAGGTGCGCATTTTGTTCACTTCCAGCAGGATGCCCCAGTCCTCCGGCAGTTCGGCCAGGAAGAAAGCCTCGCCGTCAATCCGGAACAGGAATGTGCAGTCCGTGCCGGCGGGCAGATCCCGGTACTGAAAGAAAGACTGTTCGTCTTTCAGACAGACCTGACGCCCTTTGAAACCGATGATTGAATCATCCGGCCCGGGACTGAGATCTTCCCAGGTATTGTTGTAAAGATGCGGGGCAATCTCCTGAATCATATTCCTCCAATGAAAACAGCCCTCTGCGGGCCCAACACCTTAATTATAATAAATAAAAATTTAAATTGAAAGACTGTTCATCCGGGAGTGTTCTGCTATCCTGTAATTGAAGAAAGAGATCACAATAAAGGAGGTCTCAGATATGAAGAAGGTACTGCTCGAATATTCATTATAGTTTCCTTCGGTAAGTGCAGAAAGCCGGGGGAAACGAACACAGATCAGTGAGAATAAAGGATGATCATCCCGATTCTCCCAGTAAAAAAAACAGAAAGTGAAAGGGCTGCGAGAGGGCAGACCAATGGCAAATTCAGATTAACAACTGAATCTGACATGAACCGGGAAACCGGTTGAAAAAAAGAAACAGTTCTTTGGCGGCACAGAAAAGAGAAGCCGCAGAAAAAGAGCCGGAGAAAACCGGCAGAGAAAAAAATCAAAAAAAGAAAGAAGATCCCGAAAAATATCAGACTGAGTCGGAAGATACAGCAGAGTCTGAAACCGGGATCTTTTTTATAGCCGTAACCTGAGTTAATTGCGTATAATTGACACTGAGGTGAAAAAATGACAGTGAAGGAAAGAATCGCCGCCCTGCGTGAGCTGATGGCGGAAAAGGGAATTGATATCTACTATATTCCGAATGAAGATGATCATCTGTCCGATGAATACACGGCTGATTATTTTCAGTGCAAGACATTCATGAGCGGCTTTACCGGGGATTACGGCTGTGTGATCGTGACGCAGGATTTTGCCGGGCTCTGGACGGATGGCAGACATTTTACCCAGGCGGAACACGAACTGGAAGGCAGCGGCATTGAACTGATGCGGATGCGTCAGGAAGGTGTGCCGACCGCCATGGAGTTCCTGATTGCCAATACGCCGGAAAACGGCAGACTCGGCTTTGACGGCCGGGTGGTGTCTGCGGCAGCCGCAAAGCAGCTGGCAGCGGCCCTGAAGAAGAAGGGGGCTGTCATGGTCATGACCGAAGATCTGGTCGGCATGATCTGGGGCGAAGAAAGACCGTCCATGCCGGAGGGCAAGCTGTTCACCATGCCTAAGAAGCATACCGGTGAAAGTGCCAAGGACAGAATTGCCCGGGTGCGGGAGAAGCTGCAGGCCAGGCATGCGGATGTGCTGCTGTTATTGAAGTTGGAGGATCCGTGCTGGATGCTCAATATCCGTGGCCGGGATCTGGACTGCACACCGGTGAGCTATGCCTTTGCCATGGTGACCGCCGATGATGTCTTCTACTATGTGGACGAAAAGAAAGTAAGTGCGGCCGTGCGCCGTTCCCTGACTTCGGCCGGGGTGACCATCCGCAGCTATGAAGCCTTTGCGGAAGACCTCAAGGCCCTGCGCGATAAGGTAATCTGGGCTGATCTCAACGATCTCAATGCGGTCTATTACACCAGCCTCGACAGCAGTGTTTCCGTCATCAATGGGGAATCACCGGTGCTGTCGTTCCGGGCCATCAAGAACAAGACCGAGATCGAAAGCCTGAAGAATGCCCATGTCAAGGATGGCGTGGCCATGGTCCGCTTCCTATACTGGCTGAAGAATACCATCGGCAAGGAACCGCTGGATGAAGTAAAGATTCAGAACAAGCTGTATGACCTGCGGGCCGAACAGGATGACTATCTCATGCCGTCGTTCCCGACCATCTGTGCCTACAAGGGCAATGCGGCCATGATGCACTACACCGCCACCGAAGAGAATTATGCCGAGGTAAAGCCGGAGGGCTTCCTGCTGGTGGACAGCGGCGGAACCTACGCTGACGGGACAACCGATATCACCCGGACAATTGTCCTGGGCCCGCTGACCGCAGATGAGAAGATGTACTTCACCAAGGTGCTCAAGGGCATGCTGGCGCTGACCCGGGCAAAGTTCCTGTACGGCACCACCGGCAACAACCTCGATATTCTGGCCCGCGGCCCGCTGTGGGACATGGACATCGACTATCAGTGCGGCACCGGCCATGGCGTCGGGCATGTGCTGAGCGTGCATGAAGGCCCGCAGTATATCGGCTGGGGCTTCGGCCGCCGCAGATCCGCACCGCTGGAGCCGGGCATGGTGACTTCCGACGAACCGGGCGTCTACCTGCCGCATGAGCTTGGCATCCGGATCGAAAACGAACTGCTGGTCGTCAAGGGAACAAAGAACTTCTACGGCCAGTTCCTGGGCTTTGAGACCGTGACTTACGTGCCGATTGATCTGGACGCAGTTGATCCGTCACTGCTGAGCCCGGAAGAAAAGGAGCAGCTGAACAGCTACCATGCGATGGTCTTTGAAAAGATCAGCCCGTTCCTGGACAAGAAGGAAAAGGCCTGGCTGAAGCAGGCAACCCGTAAGATTGCATGAAGTTCGCCAGCTGGAATGTGAACGGCCTGCGGGCCTGCACGAAAAAGGGATTTCCGGAAGTATTCCGGGAAATCGATGCGGATATCTTCGCCATTCAGGAAACCAAGATGCAGCCGGATCAGCTGGAGGACAGCCACCGGTTTGCCGGCTATGAGATGTACATGCACAGCGCCGAGCGCAAAGGCTACAGCGGCACCCTGATCTACACCCGCCGCCAGCCGCTCTCGGTCAGTTACGACATCGACGGCGACGACAGCAAAGAGGGCCGGGTCATCACGATGGAATTCGAAGACTTCTGGTTCGTGACCGCCTATGTGCCCAATTCCAAGGAAGGTCTGGCAAGACTGCCGTTCCGCCTGGAGTGGGAGAAGCACCTGCGGGATCATCTCGTCAGGCTGGATCAGACCAAACCGGTCATCTATACCGGCGATCTGAATGTGGCCCATGAGGAAATCGATCTGAAAAACCCCGACAGCAACCACTTCAATGCCGGTTTCAGCGATGAAGAGCGGGCGGCCTTTGGGGAACTGCTCGGCTGCGGCTTTACCGATACCTTCCGGTATATGCATCCGGAGGAAGTTGCCTATTCCTGGTGGAGCTACCGCTTCCATGCCAGGGAGAAGAACATCGGCTGGCGGATTGACTACTTTGTGGTCTCCGACCGGCTGCGTGACAGGCTGCAGGACAGCGCCATTCTCAGCACCGTGGAGGGCTCGGATCACTGCCCGATCACGCTGACAATACAGGATTAGTCATGTCCGTCAGAACATGATAGAATGAGTTCAATGGTTTTCTAATGGAGGATAAATATGGACGTTAAGGAACGTGTAAAAGGCTACCGGGAAGAACTGCTGGACAGACTTGCCAAACTGGTGGCCATCAACAGTGTTCAGTCAGAAACTCTTCCGGACGCCCCGTTTGGATCAGGTCCGCGGGATGCGCTGCTGGCAGCTCTGCAGATGCTTGATGAAGACGGCTTCAGAACCGTGAATCTGGACAATTATATCGGCTATGCCGAAATGGGTGAAGGCGAACAGCTGATCGGTATCATCGGTCACCTGGATATCGTTCCGGCCCGCCGGGAAGACGGCTGGGACACCGATCCGTTTACCATGACGGAAAAGGACGGCATCCTGTACGGCCGCGGCGTCGCGGATGACAAGGGCGCGGTGGTCGCCAGTATGATTGCCATGAAAGTCCTGCGTGACATGGGCATTCCGCTGACCAAGCGAATCCGCCTGATCATGGGCACAAACGAAGAGACCGGCTCGAAAGGTCTGGCTTACTATGTCAAGAAAGAGGGAGATGTCGACTTCGGCTTTACACCGGACGGTAACTTCCCGGGCACCCATGGTGAAAAGGGCGCTCTGGGTGGTGTCTATCGTTCCAAGCAGACCGGCATCCTGGATATTTACGGCGGTACAGCCCGCAATGTTGTCTGCCCGAAGTGCACCATCAAGGTCGCAAAGAACAGCTATTCGGCCAAGAAGCTGGGTGACTTCTTCAACAACAACAATCTGGACTATGAAATCAGTGAAGGTGAAGATGCCGATACGATCACACTGATCGGCAAGTCGGCCCATGCGTCCATGCCGGAACTGGGCATGAATGCGATCTCCTACCTGCTGGTCGGTCTGAAGGAAGCCGGCTTCCAGGATCCGTTTGTCGAGTTCTACTGCAAGCACTTCGGCCTGAACTATGACGGTGAAGGCCTCGGCTGCAAGCTTTCCGACGAATACGGTGTCCTGACTCTGAACAACGGTGTCATCAGCATGAAGGACGGGGTCATCGAAGGCTCCATCGACATCCGCTTCCCGGTCACCATGACCATGAAGCAGGTCCAGCGTTCCATGCAGGATTATCTGGAAGATGACAACGGTGTCGTGGAAATCCGCGGCGGTGTGGATCCGCTGTTCTTCCCGATCGATTCCCCGCTGGTCACCTGCCTGCACCAGGCGTATGTGAGCGTCACCGGCGACACGGAGAATGTCCCGATGACCATGGGCGGCGGCACCTATGCCAAGGGGATCGGCAACACGATTGCCTTCGGCTGTGCGTTTCCGAACAAGAACTACCACATCCACGAGGCCAACGAGGAATGCCCGATCGATGAACTGCTGCTGCAGGCAGAGATCTACGTGCAGGCAGTTCTGAATCTGCTGGCTCAGTAAACAACACGAAAAGCGCTCCGGCGCTTTTTTTGTCGTCAATGATGCTATAATGGCGCATAGAGGTTCAAACATGAAAAAGACAGCGATTCTGTATGATTTTGACAAAACACTGTGCACGAAGGATATGCAGGAATACAGCCTGATCCCGACCCTCGGGTATACCGATGCATCGCAGTTCTGGGCTGAGGTCGGCGAGATGAGCCGGGACCAGGCCATGGACCCGATCAGTGCCTACCTGTACTTCCTGCAGAAGAAATACATGGAGCACGGCACCCCGCTGCGCCGCAAGGACTTTGCGGTTCCGGGCCAGAAAATCGAACTGTACCCGGGTCTGGATACCTGGTTTGAAAGAATCAACGAGTACGGGGTAAAACTGGGGCTGGAAGTGGAGCATTATGTGATTTCCAGCGGCATGACGGAAATCATCGAGAGTTCCGCCATAGCGGATAAGTTCCGCAAGATCTATGCCTGCCGGTACTTCTATGATGAGGAGGGCATTGCCCGCTGGCCGGCGCAGATCGTCAACTACACGACGAAGACGCAGTATATCTTCCGGATCAACAAGCAGGTCCTGGATGAAAGCAATGATAC
>JAFWEA010000070.1 GCA_017543005.1 Solobacterium sp.
ATGAGCATGATGCACCTCCGTATCAAAGGTCAGGACGGTTTCGTCCGTCCCGTATCTGTGGCGGACCGGATGATACGGTTTGGTCACGGCATTCCAGAACTTCACTGCCCCGGTGTTCTTCCGGCTGTATTTCAGTTCCCACCGGCCGGGGTACAGTTCAAACAGCTGCCGCACGGCCCGCAGGCCGGTATGATGCCGGCGGAAATGCGGAAAGACCGTAAATTCCGCCATGACATGATCCGGATTCCGGTTCAGGTACGATACCTTGTTCAAAAGCGCAAAGCCGGCCAGCCGGTCCTCTTCATAAATCAGCACGGCCTCCCGGTCCGGGTCTTCAAAGTAACTGTCCAGCCAGCCGTATTCATAGTTTCCCTCCGCATTCAGCGGATTGTCATAATACGCCGTCATTTCATGCAGAAACTTCTGGAATACATTGAACAGCAGCTGACGGTCTTTTTCCTCTGCTTTTCGAAGCTGTGTCATTTTCTGTCCTCATGCGGAATATCAATCCGCTCTATCGTGAAGTTACCGTCTTCCTGCAGCACCATCACCGCCATGGTGATCGGCTGGCTGAAGCGCCGCGGGCCGCAGCTGCCCGGGTTGAGCAGGACGGTGTCTCCCTGTTTTTTCAGATCGTATTTGTGGGAATGGCCAAAGATGACCATGTCATACGGCGAAAGATCCGCCGGCAGGTCACTCTTTTTGTGCGTCATGAACACCCGCAGGCCGTACACATCGAGGTCCAGGGTATACGGCAGGTCTTCCGGCCAGTCACGGTCGTTGTTGCCGCGGACAGCCTGCACGGGAGCCAGTTTCCGCAGCTCTGCCAGCACCTGCGGCCGGCTGATGTCACCGCCATGCAGGATCATGTCACAGGCAGAAAGCCGCGCCAGGACTGCAGGTCTGAGCAGATTGTGTGTATCCGAAATAATACCGATTGTTTTCATATTGTTTTACAGAAGATACATGTAGATGCCCCAGAACTGGCAGAATGTCGCTGCCAGACAGAACAGATGGAAAACACTGTGCATCCAGCGGGTCCTTTTCCCCAGTCCGTACAGTGCCGCCCCGAGGGAATACAGGATGCCGCCCAGCAGAAGCCAGCGCACCCCGGCTGCCCCCATGGCCGCCAGCAGCGCCGGAATGCCGAACAGGATCGACCAGCCGTCAAGCAGATGGCAGACCACCGCCGCCTTGCTGTAGCGGTCCACATCCACGCCGGTCAGCACAATGCCGATCAGGCTCACCGCCGCAACAAAGCCGAACAGCACCCAGCCGGCCGTCCCGCCCACGCCCAGCAGGGAAGCCGGGATATACGTGCCGAATACCAGCAGGAACACATTGCAGTGATCAATGACCCGCAGCACTTTCTTGCCTTTGAGCCGCGGTGAAAGGGCATGATAAATACAGGAAACGGTATACTGAAGAATCATCGCCGCGCCGAACAGGGATACACTGGTCACGGCCAGCGCCCCATGGGCCCGGATAATCATCAGCACCAGTGCGGCAATGCTCAGCGCCGCTCCGATGCCATGTGATACGGCGTTGAAGATCTCTTCCCCGAGCGTATAGTCCGGGATGCGGATCTGCCGTCTGACAGCGGTCATTTCAATTCCTCCGGACTAATCACAGACATTGAAATTCGTATCTGCGTAGCCCTTCAGCACGGCCGTCATCTCCGGCCCGTATGCCTGTTCAAAATCAGCCATGACCGCCTC